>JBEIOW010000593.1:0-1503 GCA_040377385.1 Bacteriovoracaceae bacterium
GCTACCGCCGAGCGGGACCTCCAAGGCTCCGTTCGCAGAAACGAGCGCCGTCCCCACGAAAGGATCTACGAGCCAGAAGAGCCGCTTAGAAAAGACGGACTCCACCTTGAACGTGTTCGTCCACATGAAGAAAAGTTCGGCACGCGTGTAGGAGAGCCGAAGGGCAGAAAAGAGACCGAGCTCTTCTCTCTGAAGCCAAGCCCATTGACCTTCGAAGCCCAAGACGCGATTTCCCGCATAACCGACATAACTGATTCCGGCATCGAAACCGCCGGGAAGCCCCTTCCGCAGTTGGAAGCGGGGAAGCGGCAAGTCCCGCGGGATGGTCTGGACCACCCCGGCCTGACGGAGCGCCTGAACAAACTCGTCCGACGTCCCCACCGCCGTAAGATCGACTCCCACATCGAAACCCAAGGCGAGCCCAAGCGGGCGGGCGCTCGCGTAACTCCGATACGCAGTCCCCAAAGAGGAGGTTTGCAACAACGCTCCCACTGCAGCTTGAGTCATCGCAGAAAGGTCACCGTGGCGATAGTTCTCGAGGGCGAACGCCGCGCGCACCGGCGAAAGCATAAGGAACGTGAGGAAAAGTGGGAACAAAGCCGCCCGCAGCATGGGTTTAGCTTCTCACAGAAGGAGTCGAATTCAGCGTTTTTCGAACGGAACCCCGAGGCTTCTCGGTGCCCTCGCGGTGCCTACGAATCCCCCGAGCACCGCCAAGGTGAAGAGATAAGGCAGGATCTGAATGAACTGTACAGGAATGGGATCTCCGCCCCAAAGCGAGACCCCCTGCAATCGAATCTGCAGCGCGTCGGCAAAGCCAAACAACAAGCAAGCCAGGGTGGCGGGAATCGGCTTCCATTTCCCGAAAATGAGCGCCGCCAGTGCCATGAAACCACGACCGGCGGTCATGTTTCGCGAGAAGCCCGAAGCGAGAAACAGCGAAAGGCATACGCCACCCAAGCCGGCGAGCGCTCCACTCAGAAGAACTCCCGACCAGCGAGTACCCACTACGGATCGACCGGCGCTATCCAGGGCCTTGGGCTGCTCGCCCGCGAATCGAATCGATAATCCGAACGGAGAATGCTTCAAAAGAAAATGCGCTCCGAAGGCCAAAACCAGCGCACCCAGTATCGGACTGAGCGACAGACGCTGATCCAACGGGATCTGCGGTGAGCTGCCCGACGAGTTGTAGAAAAGCTTGCAGAGAAAAGGGGTCAGCCCCAGCGCGAGGAGATTGATGGCGGTCCCGGCCACGATCTGATTGGCGCGGAATCCGATCACAAAGACAGCGTAGAGCGCCGCAAGCGCAACCCCCGCCGTCATTCCTCCCAGCACGCCGAGAATCGGCTCCCCCGTGGCGAGTGTGACCACCGCGCCAAAAAACGCACCCACCAGCATCAAGCCCTCAAGCGCGATGTTGATCACGCCGGATCGTTCGCTGAAGAGGCCGCCCAGCGCCGTGAAAACCAGCGGAGTCGATACGCGCAGGGTCGATGCGAGCAA
>JBEIOW010000402.1:0-2823 GCA_040377385.1 Bacteriovoracaceae bacterium
CTTCTTCTAGGGGCGCGCTCTCCGCGTGGATTTCAAAATAGTCTTCGTTATTGTCGCGCTCGGAGGCGAGCGGCGTCCTCGTATCGTCATCGGAAGACTCCTCCGCCCATGCGACCGAGAACGGAAAAGCGAGGCTAAGAGACAGCAGAACGAGAACGAGGTGCTTCTTCATCGGGTGTAGTCCTTCAGAAGAGTTTCGGCGCGCCGGCCACGCGCCTTGAGCGTCAATTCGTTGGCGATGCTCGTTTGAGGATCTGCGCAAGCAAGGCCTGCGCGTCCGGATCCTTTGGATCGATGGAAAGCGCATGCTGAAGAGAGGTCATGGCCTCCTCGGGGCGACCCATCCGTTCTTGAATGGCCGCGAGTTCGACATGAAGGAGCGCCGACTGCGGGCAAGCCGCCAGTCCTGATCTCAGAGCCGACAAGGCTTTCTCGAGTGACTGCGCGTCGCGATAGACTCGAGCCAGTTCGCGGTAGGCGTAGTCGCTCTCTGGCGAGAGCTCGACCGCTTTCTTCACAAAGTAAATCGCCTCGTCGAACCCCTTATTGGGACTCTTCTTCAACCGGATCTGCGCTTGGATGAAATAGGCCTCGAGCGCTCCCGGATCCAGCTGGAGCACGTGCTGGCAAAGCCGTTCCGCCGAAACAAAGTCCTGCACGTCCAGCGCCGAGCGGGCCGCGTCCAAGCGGCTCGTCACTTTCCGGAGCAAGTTGGAGCGCTGAATGACCTGCGCCACCTTCTTGCGCAGATCTTCCATCAAGAACGGCTTGATGAGGTATTGATCCACGTCAGCCTGGATGGCGGCTTGTAATTTCAAATGTTCGACCGAGCTGCGCGAAGTCATCATCACGAACGGGATCTGTCGCAGCTCCGCATCCCTCCGCACTCGCCGCAACAGCTCAATGCCCGTCAACCGAGGCATTTCCCAGTCCGAAACGATCAGGTCGATTGCGCCCGAATGGTCCTCGAGAACTTTCCAGGCCTCTTCGCCGTCAGACGCGCGCAGAACGGGCTGATAGCCGAGTTTCTCCAAATATTCGACGACCGTGTTCTGCACCTCGGCCTCATCGTCCACGACGAGCGCGGCCTGCCGCGGAACGAACTGCTTGTGCTTGCTCCAGGCCTCCTTGAGCTTCTCCTTGAACAGTTCCAGGCGAAACGGCTTGATCAGATAGGCATCGACTTGCGACAGCGCCGCCTCTTCCACCTTGGTTCGTTCTTGGCTCGTGGGCGCCGTCACGATCATGAAGGCCACATTGCGGAGCGTTTGGTCGCGCTTGAGGATGCGCAAAAGCTCCAGACCGTTTAGACCCGGCATCTCCCAATCGGAGATCACGAAATCGACGGTCTCCTTGCCAAGGATTCCGAGCGCCTCGTAACCGTCTTCGGCGACCAGAATCTGCGTGAAGCCGAGCGCCTGCAAATAATCGACGACGGTCTGCCGGACCTCGGGCAAGTCATCAATAATGAGAAAGCGCGTCTTATCGTTCATGGCGTCGTCAAGCGGTCTGAAAAGGAATTTCTACCCGAAAGCGGGTACCCTTTCCGACCGAGCTCTCCACCTCGATTGTACCGCCGTGCTTGCGGACAATCTCCTGCGAAATCGAAAGTCCCAGCCCAGACCCTTTGTCGCCTTTGGTCGTATACGCGTACTCAAAGATGCGCGAGAGGATCTCCGGCGGAATCCCGACGCCCGTATCCTTGACCCAAAACGCCGCTCCCAACGCTGTATCCTCGGTCCCGACCTCCAGCTCGCCTCCCTGGGGCATTGCGTGAGTCGCGTTGATCACGAGATTCATCAGCACTTGTTCGAGCTCCCCGGAATTGGCCGTGACCGAACGCGTGGCCGAGAAGCGCTCGACCAAGCGAACGTTGCTCTTCTTCAGCTCATGACTCACGAGGGTCAGCGTCGTGCGGGCGACCTGACTCAGATCGACGGGCGCCAGAGCAGCGCTGCCTTTGGAGAACGACTGGAGATTGCGAACAATCAGCGACGCCTTCTCGGAAGCCTGGATGATCAAATTTAAACGCTCTTTGACCTTCGCTGCGTCCGTGTCTTGGAGCGCCAGGTCCGCTTTTCCGAGGATCGTTTGCAGGAGGTTTCCGAACTCGTGACCAATGGCGCGCGCGACCTGGCCCACGGCGGCCATGCGTTCGGACCGAACGAGGCTTTCGCGTGCGTTCTTCAGGTCACTCGTCATCGAGTTGAACGATCCAGCCAGATCCGCCAGCTCGTCGCGCGAGCGAATCTCGATTTGCTGATCGAAATTACCGCGCGCGATCTCTTGCGTCGCGTCCGCGAGCTTAGCGATCGGCGCGGTCAATCCGTGCGAGAAGAACAGCGCGATGAGGAACGCCGCCGTCACGACCACGCCGGCGTACACGAGAGATCTTCGCACCAGGACCCGCGTCGCGGAAAACGCTTCGGACTCATCCACTCTTGCGAGAACCGAAAGACCACCGTCATCGAGACGGTAGAAAGCCGCCAGCACACCGCTCTCGCCGCCCGGGCCCGGCACACGACGTACTTCGCTCCGAACCTTCATCTCCGAAAGCAGCGCGGCAAGTGGCGCTTCAGCTTCCGTCAGCGGTGCGCCCGCCAGCCAGCGCGAGCGCGAGTCGAGCAGCGTCGGGCGCGCGATGCCGCGAGCCCCGAACCCCGCGGCCAGCCGCTCCAGTGGCAGGACCGCGTAGGCGACGGCGGAAGCGCGCTCTTCGCTCCCTTCGCGAACCGGGATCGCCAGAACAAAAGAGGGAATCACCGGCGCACCGTCCACTCCCCCCACCCAAAGCCCGTTTGCCGAAACCTGATCGCGCGGCAC
>JBEIOW010000555.1:0-1881 GCA_040377385.1 Bacteriovoracaceae bacterium
CCGCCACCGCCACCGGAACCTGGCATGAGTTCGGTTCATTGAACGTGGAATTCCGTGACGGCGCCTGCCGGGTCCGCGACGGTCACCTCGCCGGCGGAGGAATCCTTCTCCCCGAAGCCTACGCGGATTGGCTCTCCATGGAGTCCCGCACCACACGTATCGCGGCGGAAACGCTCTGGAAAACCACGATCGCCCGCGCCACCCGTTACCCCCTGGAAGCACTGAGGCTCCCCGCCTCGCTTCAGCGGCGACTTTCCGCTCCTGTCTTGGAATGGAGATTCCCGTCCGTGCATCGCGCCGAATTCCGCATGAAACCGTCGCAAACATTGACGAAGCGCTGACGCGGGGGATAGAGTCCCGCGAATACGCGTATGAAAGTTTTCTTACACGAGATCAAGGAGTTAGAGTCCGAGCTCGATTTTACCGAGTCGGAGAAATGGCTCCTCGATACGGTCACCTCCCTCGATGAACACTTGGACGAGCCACAGGTTTCGCGTCCTACTGGTGCGGCGAGTCTCCCTTCTGCCGTTTCGGCGTCTCAACGGAAGGCGGACGCTCATTTTACGCTCAAGCGACTCGACGATGTCGTGGTGGTCACCGGCGATCTTCACACGGAAATCCGTCTCTGCTGCAGCCGTTGCCTGAAGCCGTTTATGCTTCCCGCACACGCTAACTTTTCTTCTCTCTATTCCAAGGACAAGGTCATGGCCGGCGTCGCCCATCTCGGCCGGCGGCCTGAAGATCCTAATGGCGAGATTCGCCCAATCGGGCAGAACCAAGGTCACGCCCGCCACGCGCATGATTTCGAAAGCGACGGCGACGCCATCACGGGACGGGACGTCGAGATCCAGTACATTGATGGCGACTTTATTCAGCTCGCCGATGTCCTTCGCGAGCAGCTGCAACTGCAGATCCCGTTTCAGCCGCTCTGCCGCGAGGACTGCAAAGGCATGTGCGCCAACTGCGGCACGGATCTCAACGCCGGACGCTGCGCCTGCTCGAAGTTTCAAACGGGATCGGCCTTTGCCGCACTGAAGAATTTCCCGGCTCGGAAGCCGGATTCCAAACACTGAACCCGAAGACGACCAGAAGCCATGGAAGCCGAACGCACCCCCGACTCACCCACCAAAATTCTCCTTGATGTCATGGGCGGCGATCACGGGCCGATCCCCAATCTCGACGGCGTCCTGAAAGCACTGCCCGGACTGCGTGGCGAGCTCGTGCTGATCGGTGACGAAAAAGCGATTCGCGCGATCGCGGCCAAGCGCCGCTTTCGCAAGCTCGCGCAGGCCCTCGACGGCGCCCTCAAGCCGCGACTGAAACTCAGCATCCATCATTCCGATCAAACCATCGAGATGGAAGATTCGATCAAAGTCATTCGCTCGAAGCCCGGCGCGACGATCAACATTGGCTGCAAGATCGCCTCGCAGGACTGGAAAGCCGGCAACCCATCCGCCTTCATCAGCTCGGGACACTCGGGCGCGATGATGGCGTCCGCTCTCCTCAATATGGGACGCCTGTCGGGCATCGAACGTCCGGCGATCGCGGTCACTCTTCCTTCACTTTCCGCCGACGGCTGCGTGCTTTTGGATGTTGGAGCGAATGTCGACTGCAAACCCCAGCACCTCCGTGACTTCGCGGTCATGGGTGCACTCTTCGCGCAAGCCGGGCGAAAAAGTACCGCACTTCCCCGAGTGGCGCTCCTCTCCAACGGCGAGGAACTCTCCAAAGGCAATGAGCTGACTCGTGCCGCGTTGGAACTCATTCAGGCCGTACCCGCCCTCCAAGAAACCAGCGCGGGTGCCAACGACACGAAAAAAATCGGCCGCTTTACGGGATACACTGAAGGCAAAGAATTGTTCCGAGGCCGCGTGGACGTCG
>JBEIOW010000564.1:0-1802 GCA_040377385.1 Bacteriovoracaceae bacterium
GTCCGACGAGCCACGCCCGGGACGCCCCCATCGCGCGCTGGATAGCGAAGGTCATCCGCTGGCGTTGAAGTCGCAAACGGAACGCGGTGAGAAATCCCGCCGCCGAAAGTAAGAAGATCAGGAAGGAGAGTCCGGCTAAGAACTCATCCAAGCGCCCAAAAAATCTGCGGAGCTGACCGTTGGATTCAGTGAACGTGCGCACGCGCACGACGGGGTCGGCGATCTCGGCTTCGAGACGAGTTTTCCAAAGAGTCAGACTTTCCGGGTCGGGTCGGCCCGGCAGCGCAAACAGCGCCCGGTGCCGGACGCGCGAACCCCGCTCGATCAGGCCGCTTCCTTTGAGCGCCTGACGGTGAACCCAGACCTTGGGTCCGAGCGCAAACGCGGAACCGCCGAGTCCGGGCTCGCGTTTGACGAGCGCGTTGAGTTCGAAGGCGACGCCGCCCAGAAAGAAACGTCCGTTTAGCTGCGTCCCGAGCTGCGCCACGAGGTCGGGCTGGGCGAAGGCTGCGGTGGCCCCCGGCTTTTTGGGGGTGAGCGTGGACCAATCGCTCGCGGGCTCGATCTCGATTTTTCCGTAGAGCGGATAGCCCTCTCCGATCGCGCGGACCTCGACGAGCCGCGTGCGATTCGTGGCCTCGTCGCGCGCCATCGAGACGAATTCCCAGGTTTCGGTCATGCGCGAGCCTGCGGGCAGCAGCGCGAGCGTGCGGGATTTTTCCTCTTCACTCAACGCGCGCGGCGAGCTGAGCTCAAGATCCGCCTGCGCGACTTCGCGCGCCTCGACTTGGAGAGCGGACTGGATTTCCTGTTGAAGGAGTGCCACCGAAAAAACCGCGAGCGCCCCGGCCGCACAGCAAAACACCGGAAGCCAGGTGCCGGGGAGTCGGAAAGGTCGGCGAATGGCGGCGACGAATCCCTTCTCGTTCATGGATTCGTTCATGGAGAGGTGGAGCTTTCCTGGAGTCGGCCGTCACGGATCGTGAGCACTCGGTCCGCTCGTGCGGCGACCGCCGGGTCGTGGGTCACGATGACGAGCGTGCGCGGGCCGCGTTCGTTGAAGAGGAGTTGAGTGACGGCGTCGCCATTTTTGGTGTCGAGGTTTCCGGTCGGTTCGTCAGCGAGCAAGATCGCAGGATTGTGGATGAGCGCGCGCGCGATGGCCACACGCTGTTGTTCGCCACCGGAGAGCTGACGAGGGAAGTGGTGCGCGCGCTCGCTGAGGCCAAGGCGCTTCAACCATTCGTAGGCTCGCTCAGGGCTGGCTTCCAGCCCGAGGAACTCGAGCGGCAGCAGGATATTCTCCAGCGCCGTGAGCGTCGGGATTAGATGATAGGACTGGAAGATGAAGCCGATGCGCTCGGCGCGCGCCTTGGCGCGCTTCTCTTCAGTGAGCTGGGTCAGGTCGAGGTCGCCCCAGAGGACTCTTCCCTGATCGGGCGAATCCAGGCCCGCGATCAAACTGAGCAGCGTACTCTTGCCGCTGCCCGACGGCCCGAGCAGCGCGACGGATTGGCCGGATTCGATGCTGAAGCGGATCGACTCCAGAACCGCGACGGGCGGTGAGCCTTCGGCGGGGGATGCATATCGTTTGGAGACGTTTTCGACGGTGATTCTCATGAGATCTCGAGTTTACTTGAGGAGAGGTCGCAGAAATGCCGCGACTTTCTCGGCGACTTTGCGTTGGCCTTCGGCGGTCGGGTGAATTCCGTCGCCTTGGTTGAGTTTTGAAATTCCAGCGACCGGCTCAACGTAAAACGCGAGCAGGGGCACGTCGTGTTTCTTGGCGAGCTTGGCGTAAA
>JBEIOW010000320.1:0-3495 GCA_040377385.1 Bacteriovoracaceae bacterium
ACGGCACTCAGATTGAGCGTCACCGCCGTCACGCGGGTATGCGTGGCGTCGGAGTTGATCGTTATGCCGATCGCGTTGGAATCCAGCTGAATCCCGTCATTCACGCATCCGGACTCGTTCCCGGCGACGTCCTTGAGTTTGAGCGAAACCGTCTTCGCGCCATCGCCAGCGCTCAGGGTGAAAGGCGCGGAAGTCGCGAAGGGGATCCAGTTTGAAGATGTACAGGAGGTGCCTTCGTTTAACGCCATCCAGGCGGCGCCTACCCCACCGACGGAGAGCGTAACGCTGCGGCTGGCCGTCACGGACGCGCCGCCATTGATGAGGAGAGAGGCACCGGTCGGCGCAAGATTGTCGTGCTCAATCTCCGCCGTCACGCACGCCGACTCATTGAGCGCGATATTGCGATACTTCACATGGACGCGGTTTCGCGCATTCGCGAGTGGCAACGTCCAGGAGCGGCTCGTCGCATAGGTCTCCCACGCACCGCCGCTTCCGCAGCCCGCGACCTGGGTCACATACATCTGCGACGCTCCGGTGGCACTGAGCGTGAGCGATACGGGTAAAATTTGCGTGTAAACGTCGCCGCCGTTGATGGAGATCTGAGGATTACCTGGGGCGGCTGTCGTATGCTGAATCGAACGAGTCACACACGGAGTGACGTTGCCGGCCTCATCTCGGTAATGTACCGAAACTGAATTCACGGCTTCCGCCTGCGCCAACGACCAAGACTTTGTAGTGACGTAGGCTTCCCAGGTCGTAGCCGTGGCGCAGCTCGCACCGTTGGAAATCGCCATTTGCGTCGCACCCGTGGCCGCGAGGGTGAGCGTCACACCGAGGGTATTCGTCCCCGCCGCACCGCCATTGATCTGTAGATTCGCACCGCTTGGCGCGATGTCGTCATGAGTGATCGACTTGCTCAGGCAAGGCGTCTCATTCGAGGCGCGATCCCGGTACTTCGCATAAACCGTATTGAGCGCGTTCGAGCTCGGGAGCGTTAGCGGCTTCGTCGCCGCGAAAGGCTCCCAGGACGTACCCGTGCATCCCGGAATAAACGAGACAACCATCTGATAGGGAGCCTCACCGTTGAACAAGGTCGTCAGCGGGACGCCGAGCACGCGGGTGTAAGGGGATCCATCCGCTAGGCGAATGTCCGTAACGGTCGGAGCAGAGGTGCGCTTTTCAAATGAGCGCGTAGCCCTTCCGATATTTCCGGCGCTGTCTTCCTGAGAAATCTCAATGAGCTTTGCGCCATCTCCGGCACTGAAAGTCACGGACTGGCTGAACATCCCGGCTGGGCAAGCTGCATTTGCGGGGGCTTGATGTCCGGCGCCGCCCAATTGAACAAACAAGCCCGCCTCGCAAGTTCCCGAGATCAAGACCGTGTTTTGCCAGAAGCTTCCGGCATCAGGCGCGGTAAAGGCCAAGACCGGGGCGGTCGTATCGATCACGAGATTTTTCGTCACCGACAAGGACCCCGCAGAGCCCGGGGCAGGAAGAAGAGAATCGACGTTTTCACCCGTCACAGCGTCGCGGATCTTGGCCCCGGCAAGCTCGAGCGCCCCCGTACCCACCACGTCCAGCCGTGGCGACCGATCGCCCGCTTGGACGATATAGTTGAACTTAAGCAGATTACTGCCCGAACCCGAGACGTACGTCGCGCGACGGTCGTTATCGCCCGTTTCAAGAAGCACTTTCGGCGATCCTGCAGAAGTATCCACCGTGACGGCGCGAACAAACTTCAAGTCGATGGAGACGGAGCGGCTTACCCCGTAGGAACCATTCGCGGTCGTCGAATTAACTTCGGTCACGTTCACGTTGCCAGCGCTCAATACATAGCTGCGGCTGATCTCGGCGCGGTTCCCAGCGGCATCGATTGCAACGAGCCGGAACGCGTAGGTTCCGGGATCCAGGGCCGTGGCTGGCCACGGAATCGCGTCGAAGCGCTCATACGCGGTCTGGACGAAGGCGCCGTTCACGAAGACTTGGACGCGCGCCACCCCGTGATCGTCACTCACATCGAGGCTCAGCGGCTGGGGCGCGGCGAGCGGTGCGGCCGCCGAAGGCTGAAGTCCGAGAATCACTGGATTGACCGAGTTGGCGTAGGCCCCGGCAAAGTAATCGAGGCGCGTCTGCAATAGCTTTTGAGAAACCGAGTTCCAGTGCCCGGACGTCGTCAACGCCATGAGGCTTGCGGGAGAAGGGCGCTTCCAGCCGGTGTGAGCGCACTCACCCGAAGTCAGATCGAGCGCGCCGACGTCATCCAGCCATTCCGGTGGCAGACTGCCGCCCATCAGGCAGTTGCGACTCACACCCATACCGGCGCCCATCGCGGAGTAGAAACGACTTTCCGGATAGAGGCCGCTGAGCATTCCGATGATCTGCAGCAGATGCCCGGAACTGAGGTTCGACTCCCCGTGCGCCTGCAGGCCATCGAGGTGATCCACACTCCATTTAGAGTCCGGGACCTGAGGAGCGCCGATCGCACGGCGTAACGCGATGATCTTCGTCCAGGGAGCTCCACTCGCATCCACGCGATTCTGCACCGCCTGCTGATTGCAAGAGAGCACCGTCTCATCCGTGAGCTGCAAGGCAGCACAACCGAGACTCATCGAGATATTCGGGACGAGCTGGAAACGGATCTGATGCGCGCGCGAGTGGAACGGTTCTGACTGCACCAACTTTAAAATGACACTCGAGGCGAGGTCCCGAAGTTCCTGTAGGTTTGCTGCCGCGAATCCGTCCCCGACAAAAGCGATCCGCAAGGAACCTTCGGTTGGGATGTCCGATCGCTTCTCAATTTTCTTCCAGGGCACGTTCGAGCCCACGACCTCAGAACCGAGAACGGTCTCAAATTCCACTGGAGGATCGATCGTCTCGCTCGGATTGAGCTCGATTGGGTCGCCAATACGATTGCCCCCGGCGTCGCGGAGTTCGAGCAATTTTGCCTGTTCGAAGTAGGGAAGCGTCCGAGAAAAGAGGACGGGATCCGGGAGAACATGTTCACCGACGTCCGCTTGCCCATTCGCCAGAGGATGGCGAGGCACCACAAAGGGGTCTGCGTGCAGAACGCGACCACCACCACTGATCAAGACGAGTTCGTACTTCGGGAAAGTTCCGGCGTCGATCGGGTAGACAGCCGGAGGCTGTCCGAGTTGTGGCGTCACCGACTGGATCGCGGGCGCTCCCGACGCGGATAAGTTCACGATGATTTTGCGAGTGACCCCCGCGAAGGGATCCGTAACCGGAGGCGCCTTACTGAGGAAAAGAAGTCGCGAAGAAACTCGCCCTTCGGTACAACCCGTGATGGTTGCGACCGCGAGCGCGCACGCGATTCCTGCTTTCAGCAGATTTCCCCTCATCCTGAATGTATCCCCACCTTTTAGTTTCGGCACATCGAGGACACTTCACAATGTGTCATCGAAGACCGGGCATGGCGGTCGACACTGTCCAGGTCTTGGTCAGGAGATTTAGAGGTAGAAGACCGTCACGTCGCCC
>JBEIOW010000032.1:0-10549 GCA_040377385.1 Bacteriovoracaceae bacterium
AGTTTTAGCGCGGGAGGCTCCCGCCATTCGTTCCAACAAGGTTCCTGATTTGGTGATCGATTTCTCGAATTCCGAACGCAGATCATTCGGAAACGTCTTCCCAAAGGACCACTCCTCCTTCGGTTGGCAGGCGAATTTTGCGGTCGCGAACTCTGGACTGCTATCCGCACTGGCGAAGGCTGGGACACTCGTACCGACGCCGATCAAGATGAGAGAGAGGATGAGCTTCACCACTGCACCTCACGATTTCCTAGCGTGCGGAAGACGAAAGGAAACTCCACTTCGACGGGTTTTCCGCCCTTGGGCTGTGGGAATTTCCAGGCCCATAGTCGTTGCACGACGCAGGCATCAATTCCGGTTTGAGTCACGGAAGACGATTTAACCTGTGCGTTCTGAACCTCGCCGCGCGCCCCGATGACGAAAGAAAGAAGGAGCTTGCCTTGGATCTTCGGGAATCTTCGGGAGGCTTGCTCATAGCAATAACGGACTTCACGAAGGTTAGCGCGAATGACGTCTCCGACCTCCCCTTTGGAGAGGCCGTCCTCAACGGATAGCTGCTCACCGCCCGCGTGCACCCAGTCCGCTTTGAGAGAGGCTCCGGCTGAGCTGACCTCGCCGAGTTCATTTTCCGCGGCGTACCCGCTGGTTCCAGTCGCACCTCCGACGGAGCGGACGGAAGTCTCCGTCCCCGGAATAGCTGGCGCGATCGTTTCAGAGGGACTGACCTGACTTCCATCGAACCAATCTTGGGACTCGGAATCGGCTCGCGCCTTCGCGGCCTGGTCACTCAGAGCGGCTCCGGATTTGACTGAACCTGCGATGACGGCCTTCAGTGACTCGAGTTCAGTCGGTGCTCGGGGCGCGACTGGTTTTTCGATCGAAACTTTTTTAGGCGGTGCCGGCTTTGGCCGCGATGCAGGCGCAGGGGGCGCAACGGGTTCAATCGTCTTAGCGATGGCTTTCTCGGGTGCGGTCTCGGGCCGGATAATGGCTTTTGTAGCACCGCTGCTTTTCGGGCGTTGAAGGACGAAGCGAGTTTCTTCGGCGACGACCTTGTATTCGCGAGCGCGGGGTTCCGTGGATTCTCGCCGGAAAATACTCTGTTCCCACCAGCTTGCGCAAAAGAATCCAAAAAGCATCGCAAAAGCGAGAGCGGCAAAGGCACGTGACCAGACGGAGTCCGGGTCACGTTCGGGATCAGGCAGATCGAGTGCAGAACGATTGGACAGATCGACGAAACCGAAGCGCCAGTTGTGCGCGCCGCTGACAAGAATACTGGAGTGTACCTCTTCAACGGTGAGCGTGACTTCCTCTCCGGGCTTCAGGATACGGAGTTCGGTGCCACGAGTTTTCACTCGAAGGGCGCCGCCGAGGGATCGTACCCGATAGCGATCCCCTTCCCGATTGAGGGAAAGCACGGGTGTGCCTCGCTTGAAGCCGACGAACGCGTCCGCGATCGGATCGGCCTCGAGCATCCACTGCGCGATCGAACGGTAGACGTAAAGCTGGGTTGAATGACTCGGGATTGGACCCATTGGTCGAAAGGCGGCGGGAGGAGTAGTGAGCGCGGACAAACGGATGCGCAGATAGGGCGCGGTGGGATTGCCGCTGATGGGGACCCCTTTTTCGAGATCGTTCCAGCTGAGCGCCTTTTCCTCGCGAGTGGCGAGATCACGCAGATGGAAACGTGTTCGTGATTCCTGGCGCAGATGGAAACGGGCGGGATGACCAATATCGACTGTACGACGCGTATTCCAGACGCGCTGACGCGATCCGTGCGGACTTTCCGTATGTAGGATGTAGCGGTGGTCTTTCACGGCGCGCTCCTCAGATCACGGATCAAGTCCGCGTTTTTATCCTCGAAGTCGACGCGCTTCTTGAAAAGGTAGTGAATTTTTCCGTCCTTGCCGCGGTTCCCGATGACATCGATCCCTTGCAAGGGTTTGCGCTCTACGCCTTCGATCACCGAGTCCTCAAATTTAAGGGCGGAAGTCGTTTGCGAAGGAACCTGCGCGGGCTCGCGCGGACCTTCTTCCGCCCGGCTAGCGACCGCCAGGCCGAGCGCAGTTCCTAAACCAATGGAGATCCAAGCGGCGAGCTTCATTCGCGCACCTCTTTTCCGGTCGGAGCAAGAAAGGGATCGGACTCCACTATCCCTTCAGATGTGGATGCGGGTGACCGGCCACGCTGTGCTGCGCGCGAGGGAGTTCCTCCAGCCCAGCGGAGCACAGGCGACTCTTCGCCGGAATTTTTCAGGAGTTCTCTCACTTGGGTCTTCGCCCCAAGCCTCGCAAAAATCGAGACGAGAGTGGCGGTCCGCTCCTGTTCACGGGCCTTGCTTCGCACGGGTGACTTCTTCAGCACTTCAATGCCCTCTGCTTGCGCGCCGGAAAAATCAAAAATGAGCGCCCGAAGAACATCCAACGTATCCGATTTCAGGATACCGAGCCGACGGCCCTCGCCCGCCATCTGGGCGATCAACTGGAGATTTCGCGTTTCGATCGCCTCTTGCAGCGCCGAACGAAACGCATCGGTGCGGTCCTTGCGCTCGGAGAGATCTTCCTGGACCCAGGTTTCCAATAGCGATGCGAGTGAGCGCTTGGGCTCGCTGTTGAGCCCCGGCGATTGACGGGGTCCCAAAAGCTGAACAAGCGTCTCTTCTTCCACGCCCCGCTGCATGGCGAGCTTCAGGGCTTGGGCGTCCAGTTCGTTGGCCTTATCGAAAAGAGGTTTTGCAGCCTCGTTCCAGCCGGAGTCGGACCCCAGTGCCGAAATCTCCTTATAGGTGACGAAGTAGAGCCTCGAGGTTTCCTTCAATACGCGCGACTGGATGGAGGCGACCGGGATCTGCAGTAGCTTTGCGGAGAGGTTTTCAATTTCGCCGAGAGCGGCGATTCGCCGCTTCACCGCATCGGCTTGCTTGCGCACAGGAGTTTTTCTCAACAGGACGTCACCGGTGGATCTAAATGCGGTCGGTAGTTTTGCCGTGAGCACAGGAAGAAGTGCGATCTGATCTGCTGGATCAAGCTTCTTCCAGGCGTTAGCGGAATCCCCTAATGCCGAACCGTCCAGAAGACGTAGAATCGCTCGGGTCCGCTCGTGGGTTGCCTGGGTTCGGAGTCCCATCAAAATTCCTAGGCGTTCACATTCCATGTTGGAGACTGAGCAGATTCTTGAATCTGAAAGGAGTGATTCGGCGGTGCGTACGTTGCCCGAGATCAGGGTGAAGTGGAGAGCTTTCTTCCGCGCGGACTCCTCAAGGCCAGCTCGAATCCGCGCAATCTCGGCGAAGTCCTCGGCAGCTTCGAGGTAGCGGTATCGTCGCTCATGAAGCTGGGCTCGAAGACGTCGTGCTTGAAGAGCGAGGGGGTCACGGATCGAGCCTTCTCCGATGGTGTTTGCGTAGAACCGGGCAGCGCCGGGCCAATCGCCAACGGCATCCGCGGATTGTGCGGCGATCAAGGAGGCCTGACGAGCAGGCAAGCCGGTTGCACCGCTCTCGAGATAGGAGCGTGCCGCGCGAAGCGCTTCGACATATTGCCCTGCTCGAAACGCCTTCTCGGCGAGCTTGAGGCGGGCATCACCACCCGTGACGGCGATTTGCTTCCGAACCGATTCATTTTTCCAGCCTCGGAGGGACTGGATCTCGCGGCTGTAAGACTCTGCGAGTGCGTACTCTTGCGAGGCTACGTAGGTATCCATGATCAAAGCCGCAGCGATTGGGGCATGGGCGGATCCTGGATAGCGCTGCACGAATTGGCGAAGTTTAGCGACACCGGCAACTGGGCCGGCCGCTCGGTAGACCGCCCGTGCCGCCTCGAAGGACAGCCGCTCGATCCCGGTTCCGGATGCTCCGTTGATTTCGGCCTCTTGCACTGCGAGGGCGAGCAGCCTGACTTCTTCGCTCGTCTTCCCACCAACGATGGCCGTTCCGCTCGCGTCGACATTCGAATCGGGGTCTGCGATGAAGGCGCCGGCCTTCGCTTGAAGCTGTGAAGGAATGGCGCCGGCCAGCCGTGCTAGCTCGAACCGTGCTTCGGCGAGGCCAACGAGGGATTCTCGCAGCGTCCGCGATTTCTCGAAATCCTCGATCGCCGCGTTGTAGTCCTTGAGGTAAAGCGCAAGAGTTCCTTGGTTGAATCGGAGTTCGGCCTCTGCCACCTTGCCACCGTTTTTTCCAAACTCGATGAGCGCGGCAAAGATGCTGCGAAGTGTTTTCGCGAGTTCGCGTCCGAGCGTAGTCTCTCGATTCTTTAGGAAGAGTGAGTTCAACCGAGTGGCGACACGCTTCAGGGATCTTTCGACGGATTCTTCGGCACTTCCTGGATGACGACGCCAAAGTTCGACAAGAAGCTCGGCGGCCCGTGCGACTTTGGTATTGTCCTGTGAATTGACGAGGCCTTCGAAAACCAGCGTCGCGATCTTCAGGGACTCTGGTCGAGTCGCTTCTTCGCGAACCACTTGATCAAGATATTTCTCCATGGCGACGGCATCGCCTGAGCCACGAAGTTGGAGAGCGAAGCCGATCATCACCAAGCCCACCGTCTCGCGCGGCGCTCGTCGGAAGGTGGGGAGTGCCTTTTCCAGTTCGAACCCGGGCCGGCCGCCCTTGAATCCCGCGTGAAAGAAAGCGGGAAGATTCTCCGTTGCGCTCGAGAAGTATTGCCGCTTCCGCGGATCTTCGTCTGCCATTGGCGAAAGATGGTGAAGCAGCTGTAATAGAAACGCTTGCGCCTCTTCCAGGTCGTCGAGCTGATAGGCGACCCAAGAACGGTGTCGCAGATAGGTTGCATAGCCTTGATCGTTAGCCTTTAGCGTGAGGCGCTTGAGGTACGACAGCGCTTCCGCGAACTTCTCCTCCTCGACGAGCAAGGTGCAGAGATCCTCGAGTGCGAGCTTGGCTTCCTGCGATTTTGGAAAATCATCTGAGAGTCTCTTAAAATCGAGCAACGCGAGGTCTTTTCGTCCTAGCTCCCAGCTGGCGCGGCCGCGAAGATAGGTTGCTTGAACAACCCTTGAATCGCGGGGGAACTTTCGAAGGAACTCATCGAGCGTGGAGATCGCTTGACCAAGCCAGCTTTCGAAGCGGTCGGTCTTTACGTCTCGACCGGGACGATTCGCGTCCACGTGAACGGTGCGGAAGCGCAGATCCGCTGAGCGAAGCTGAAGCTCGGCGAGGACATAGAGAAGATCGGCTTCGTCCGCGGTGCCCCGTTTGAGCAAAAGTGCTTTCTTCGTCCTTACGATGGCGGCGTTATTGCTGCCCGCCGCCGCTTCGTCCACTGTCTGGTCAGAGGGCGCCTCAAAGTCGGACGAACCCAGGACCGTCGCTGGGAGTAGCGTGGTCGCCAGGAGCGTCGACGTGATCAGGAAGGACGCCTTGAGGGTCATGAAGTCCCGTTAACTAGTGCGGCGCAAAACGCTGCCGCTGCGGTGGTTTTCGTTCTCGATCGCGTAGGCCCTCTGTTTGAGGATATCGATCGTGCGGATCGCCGCCTTCTCCGACTCGGAGAGAAGTCGATTTGCGCGGTTCGTAAGGAAGCTGAAAGCCACCATGCAGGGGATTGCGACGGCTAGACCGAGCATCGTGGCGTTCATTGCCGTGGAGATGCCGGCCGCGAGAAGCGCGGAGCGTGCTTGGGGAGTCGCCGCGCCGACTGCGGCAAAGGATTGGATAAGGCCGGCAATCGTCCCAAAGAGACCGAGCAGCGTTGCGACGTTAGCGATCGTGGAAAGAAACTGTGTCCTCTTTTGAATTCGCTCGACACATTCGGCGACGGAATATTCTAGCCCGTGCTCGATCAGCTCTTCGGGCTGATGTGCGCGCAGGAGTCCCTCTTTGGCGATCATCGCGGCAGGCTTCTTGCGGTATTTCTCGCAGAGAGCGATGGCCTCACTGATTCGGTTGGCCATAACGAGATCCCCGAGTCGCTCGAAGAAGACCCCGAAAGCGGGCATTGGGTACCGGATCAGCAACGCGACGGCGCGTTCCAAGCCGATCGCCAAAGCAATGGCTCCGGCGGCAAGGATCGGCGCGATATGCCAAAAGTTCTCGCGGAGGGTAGTTAGTAAGCTGCTCATAAGACGGTTCTCCCTGCGCATCGTTTCGGAATGCGGAGGGGATGGTGTTAGAATTTTCGAATGGAAGCGAAGTGGTTTGTCTACATCGGCGATCACGCCGAGGGACCGTTCACGCCAGAACAGATTGAGCGGGGCCTGCGCGATGGAAAATTGGCGGCGGGCTTCCTTGCATGGACCCGAGGCATGAAGGACTGGCTTCCGCTCCAGGAAATCGAGGAGCTGCGATCGCGCTTGCTCGATCGACAAGAACTACAAGGGTCAGGCGGTAAACGCGTCGGAACATTGACGGAACTCATGGGCCTGCCGCGCTCGCCGGAAGAACGTTCAGATTGGATCGGGCCCGCCGAAAGGGCGCGGGCCCTCGCGGAGGCGGACCGGACTCTTCGGCGGATGGAGTCCGAACGCCGTGGGCGCGAGAACAAATCACTGCGAATGGATATCTGGCGCCAGGTCCGCGCGATCCTTTGGGCGATGAGCGTGGCCATCTTCGTCGGTCTGCTTTTTGGTGCGACGTGGCTCTACCTGACTCGCGATGCTGTAGACAGTCCGCTCCGAACTTTCGCAGCACAGCGCGGGCGGCAGTTTCCCGAGATTTCGAAATGGATCGATCCGATTCCCGCTTTGTCGGTTTGGTCAGCTGCTGACCGCGATCGACTTTCACGTGCGGCGTCTCAGCCATTCGGCCGAGGGAATGTGGCGCTTGAATGGACGATCGAGGCTGCGCAGGGAAAGAATCCCGCTTTCTGGGTGGTCGCCAATCTTCCTCTCCAAACTCGACTTCGTCTTCGCGCAGATGGAATTCGTGGCACGTTGGATGGAGTCGTACAAAGCTCACATGAGGTCTACTTTTGGCTGACGCGACCGTGGGCGGAAGTGGGTCTATCCCGGGAGTCCACCGCCTTCTCGCTTCCGCGGGGGAATTACCTGGTTCGAATTTGGCTCGACTCTAAGCAGTTGCCTGAGGTGAGCGAGCGGCTCGCTTTGTCGGGATATCGGCCCGGAATCGAACTGAGGCAGGGCCAGGTTTTTCTTGGAGGAGCGGACGACCAGGCGTATCGCGAAGCTCTCCTGAATTTTAACCGAACGGTCCGTGAAGGGATGCGGGGTGAGTTGGACCGCATCGCCTCATTCGTGAATCTCGTTTTCGAGCAGCGCGAGGATACGGTGATGATTTCTTCCCTTACGGGGAAGACAAAAAACGCCGCCTTGAAAAAGAAACTGCAGGAGCTCGAAAAGGCCTCTGCGGATCGAATCATTTTACTCGAGCAGACGTTTGCCGCTTTGAATATCGATCACTTCCGCTACTTCAACACTTGGGTGCCGGAACTGCGGAAATTGCGATCAGCAGAAACACTCTCAGGAGATTTGCCAGCTTTGCTACAATCGCTGCGGGCCCGCATTGAGCAGAAGAGAGCAGAGATCGCCGCTTCTACTTCTATTCCGTCGATTTGATCCGTTAGAAGTCGGACGCTGGGATGAGTTTTTTACCCTTCGAGTCCGTTCGAAAAGGCTTACGCCCCTCTTCTCTGGATTCGAGCTTGGGTTTGCCGGCAGGCTTGCGAGCGGTCGCGCCGTTACGGGTACTTGCGGTTTTCTTCTGCTGAGCCCGCTTAGGTTTTCTATTTTTCTTCTGGCCCGCGATAGTTGGGCGCTTTTTTGCTGGAACAATCCGTTCAGGAGCGGCGCTCTTTGGAACAGTTGAGGGCACGGCTGGAGCCGGGGCTGAATCGGATGCGGCGGGAACTGCGGGAGTAGACGCCGGCGCAGATGCGGGCAGACGAGGATGATCGCGAAGGTTCAGTACTGATGGAGGGATCCATCGTGCGACGAGGGGCTGCCACTTTTCCTGCGTGGTAAACGCGAGACTGGTGGCCAGCGCGGTCGAAAGCAAGATCCATCCCCAGGGGGTTCGAGCTTCAATCTGATGCGGATGGCGCGGAAGCGGCATCTGAGGCGTGGGGATCGTCTTCGTCGTCGAAGGTCGTGGCGGCATGAGTAGGCTCGGCGCGGTCGGCAGCGAGTTTCCGCGTCCGGAGTCGCCGTAGCTCGATTCATCCCAAGTTGTTTGAACCGCGTATGGCTTCCCGGACAACGCGTTCATGCGGGCGACGGCGGCGCGCTCGAGCAGAGCATCCAGTTGGCGAGTTTCTTTCTCGATTTGATCTGCGAATACTTCACGGAGCGATGCGCGAAACTGGGAGGCCTCAAACCGCGGAGAGACGGAGTGAAGCACCCCGAGCAGGGCATCGCGAAGATCCTCGGCATTCTGAAAACGATCGGCAGGGTTCTTGGCGAGCGCGCGGAGCACGACCGCATCGAGTGCTTTAGGTAGTTTTGGATTGATCGAACTGGGCGGTACGATGACGGACTCGCAGTCCCTCACCATTTTTAGCGTCGCAAAATCGTTCTCGGCGAGGAAGAGGCGTTTACCGCAGAGCATCTCCCACAACACTACGCCGAGAGCAAAAAGATCGAACCGATGATCGATCTTCCCGCCGTGAACGTATTCCGGGGCCATGTAGCAGGGCTTGCCCTTGAGCATTCCCTCCTTGGTGATTTCTTCCAACACGCTCGCCTTGGAGATTCCGAAGTCGATGATCTTCACCTCTCCAGCGAAGGAAACGAGGATGTTGTGCGGACTGATATCGCGATGAACGATATTGATCGCTTGTCCGGTCAGGGAATCGCGAAAGGCATGCGCGTAGCCCAGTCCGGCAGCCGCCTCGGCGATCGTCCAAAGCGAGAATTCGATTGGGAAACCGTGCTTCTTTTCATGGAAGCGGGAGACAAGCGAACGCAGACTGAGGCCCTGGATGTATTCCATGGCGAGATAGGGCTGTTCCTCTTCTTCGCCGAAGTTGTGGAGACGGACGATATTGGGATGCCGAAACCGCATCGTGAGCGCGATTTCGGACCAGAACATTTTGTGGAATTCCTCGCGGTCGGCGTGAGGCTGTTGAATCCTCTTCAGGACCACAACCTGACGACGTCCGTTTTCTTCGGGACCGAGCGCGCGCAGGATATCGGCCATGCCCCCGGCGGAGAGCTGGTCGAGCAGAAAGTATTTTCCGAACGGTCTTAAAACCTCGCGCATGGCGCTCCCCATCTTTCAGATCGGCGCGGGGAGAGCTTTATTTGATGTTGATGATTTGACGGTCCTGCGGCCAACCGGCTGGACTTGACCGCATCCTGACGCGCCCCTCATCGTTTCGTGACATCCGGGGTTTACGCTCCCAAGAAGATGTATCTAGCCGATTTTCATATCCATTCGACTTTCAGCGATGGGAAGCACACGATCCCTGAGCTGGTCGATCATTATGGACGGCGAGGCTTCGGAGCGATCGCTATCACTGACCATCTTTGCGAAGAGCGCTCACTCATTGGACGCGCCGCTGGATGGATCGGGCACACGCTGACTCCGGCGAGTTTTCCCATCTATATGGCGATCCTGAAGTCGGAGGCGGAGCGCGCCTGGGATCGGTACCGCATGGTGGTCATTCCGGGCTTCGAGCTCTCAAAAAATTCCGTCTCCAACCGGCGCTCCGCGCATCTTCTCGGCCTGGGCGTTACGGATTTTATCTGGGCGGACGCTGATGTGGTCGATCTCGCCCGTGCCATGCGCGCACAGGGTGCGCTCGCTATTGCGGCTCATCCGGTTTCCACGCGTAAGGTGGAAAAGCAAACCTACCACCTGTGGGATCGCAGACGTGAGCTCGCGAGCGAGCTCGATGCTTGGGAGGTCGCGAGCGGACCCCACCTTTTCGACGAGGTTTTGAAGTCTGGATTACCGATGATCGCCAATTCCGATTTGCACTCAATCAAGCAGATGAGTTCCTGGAAAACCGTCCTGGAGTGCGAGCGCCATCCGGAGGCGATCTTGCGAGCAATCAAGGAACAAAAAATCAGCTATCGATTCTACGAGGATGTTCAGGATGATTCTGGAAAAATTCGCGCTAGTCATCGGATCGGTGTCGATGGCGCTGATCTGCTGGGGAACTTGGCGCGCTCGTAAACACCTACGTACTTCGCCGCCGCATCTCGATGCGCCGTTCGGTCTCTATCCTGTTTCTATTCTCAAGCCGCTCAAGGGGTTCGATCCGGGTCTAGAGGAGAATCTTGAGAGTTTTTTCCGATTGGATTACCCCGATTTCGAGCTCCTTTTCTCAGTGACAGATCCGCAAGATCCAGCCGCGCGCGTGGCATCGCGCCTGATGAATCGATTCCCCACCGTGAGATCCCGGTTGATTCTGGGGGGCGTGGACGTAGGCCTGAATCCTAAGGTCAATAACTTGGTGGAGTCCTACGAGCTCGCCGAGAACGACCTCATCTTGATCAGCGACAGCAACGTCCGAGTGGAATCGGATCATCTTCGGCGCCTCGTGGCTCACCTCGACAACGGAGTCGGCATGGTGACGTCGATCGTCGCCGGGCACCGAGGTCAGGGATATGGCGCGGCGGTTGAAGCCGC
>JBEIOW010000299.1:0-3695 GCA_040377385.1 Bacteriovoracaceae bacterium
CGAACTTGAGGCCCTGCGGGCGAAGCTGGCACAGCTCCGCGGAGAATCGGGCGTGCCGCTCCGGGAACTGGCTAACAACTCCCACTACGTCTTTTTCTCTGATCGCTGAACCAAAGCCCGCACTGAGTGTCGAAGGATTAGGCAGGCGAACACCGGAATCGAAGAGAGAGACCCATGCGCGCGAATCTATTCGCCTAGGGACGGGTACACGAATTGTAAGGGGAGAGGCGATGTTTTCCCTCGACCTAAGGGCCCTCCTCTCTTTTTTGGCCACGATGCTGATCTGCGTCCCGGCCACGACTCATGCGCGATCTTCGCGCGCGGGCCTGGTGGATTCTCTTTTTGGCCAGCACGGAACGGGCAACGGGAACCTTTGCGACCTTCGGGAAACGCGTCGGGGCTTCCTCGTCGGCTGGATTCAGTCGGGTGGGGAGTGGGAAATTCTCCGAGTCGGTGCCGCCCGCTCCGAATGGAAAAACGAGACCCCGATGGCGATCGGATCGGTTTCAAAGCCCTTTACGGCCGCGCTCATTCAGCTTCTCGCGCAAGAGGATCGGCTGAATCTCGATCAGGCCGCGAATCGATACCTGGCCGAGCCCATTCTCCCCGATGGGAAGAAGGATGGGGGACTGCTGAACGGCGTCTCGGAGATTCGTCCAATTCGTATCCGCGATCTCTTGGCGCACCGATCTGGCCTGCCCCGCGTGGCCGACCGTAGTGGCGAAGCCGGGTACGACGGAAATGCTCCGTACCAAGGACTGAATTCTGCTGCGCTCTATCGCGCTCTGAAGAAGACCAAGCTCGAATCCTATCCGGGCGAGAAGGTGGCCTACTCCAATTTGGGTTATGCCGTCCTGACCGAGATCATTGAACGGATCGAAGCGAAACCTTACGAGGAAGTTTTGCGCGAGCGCATCCTTGCACCGCTCCGGATGCACTCCTCCGGCGTGGAGAGCATAGCCAACAGCGCACTCCCGGATTCCCTCGACGGAAGCGCGCGAACGGCGCCATGGATTTTGAATGAGCTCTACGCGGGTGGTGGGGGAATTCGCTCGACCGCGCCGGACCTGCTGAAATTTCTCTCCGCCCTCCTGCGCTCTGGGCGATCAGCCACCGAGCGTTCGTCAGAGCCGGGTTTGGCCGACGCGCTGAAGGCGTCCTTCACTCGGGACAACGGCGGATGGTTTTTGGAAAAGGACAAACGAGGCGCACCCAAACTCCCTCAGCCCGTCTCCTATCACTCAGGATTGGTTCGCGGCTTCTCGTCCTATATGGTGTTTGATGTGAAGCGAGGGCGGGGCGTCTTCCTGCTCGGAAACTCGTCGCACCTCGCGAACCCCGAGAAAGCGGATTTCAAATGCTTGATGAGAATCGGCGATGGTCTCCTGGAGTCCATCTAGGACGGAGATCAGCGCTCGGCAATCTCCGTCACGACGAAGGCCTCGTCGCGGATCTCCCACTTCACGTCCCACTCGAGAAGATTGAATCCGTAGCGCGTGCCCTGCGCCTGCGGTGAGTCTGCGGGCAAGCGACGGCGCTGCGAGGCGGGACGTGGGTCGATTTCGAGCATCTCAACGATCAATGATTTTAGATTCGCATATCCTTCATCAGCCGGGGCTCCGGGGTAACTGATTGCCGCGCGGGCGGAGAGTTGCGCTTCCGCTTTGTCCGAAAAACTCACCGTCGAACGAGGGATCGGCTCAGACGCCCAGCCGCCGAGCGCATCGGGAAGTGCATCTGCGTAGGGGACATAGGGTTTGATGTCCAGCACGGGAGTACCGTCGAGCAGATCAACGCCCGAGACTTCGATACGTGGGCCTTCCGGGTGGTTGGGGAGGATCTTTTCGATCTTGAGCACCGAAAGGCCAATGGGGTTGGGGCGATGAGGGGAGCGCGAGGCGAGCACGCCGACCTTGCGGGCGCCCCCGAGGCGTGGCGGGCGGATGGTCGGCCGCCACCGCAGCCCGCCGTGGTCATGAAAGACGAAAACCACCCAAAGGTGGCTGAAGCCTTCGAAACCCTTGAGGGCCGCCCGCAGATCATCCATGCGATTGAGGCGGATCGCTCCGCGCGCGCCGGAGACCAGGCCCGATTGGCGAGGGATGCCGAACTTTTCCTTGAAGCAGCTCTCCACGACGCCGATGGGCTCGAACGTCCAGGCGGGAAGATTCAGATCCCCCTTACGGGGTTTCTTCCGTGGGCCTGTTTTCTGCGGAACTGTCTTCTGCGGAGCGGTCTTGCGAGGTGGCTTTGGCATGCGGGCTCGTGATCAGCGCGCGAGAGCTTTCACGCCCAGCTTCAGCTTCGCTCCGTCGAGATCCTCTTCGGTCGTGAACGTGCCGGTCGGGGCATCGACGAGCGAGAGTTCTTTGGTGAGCGTCTCGGAACAGATTCGTTCGCGATGCGCCTCGACCGCTTCGCGAAGCGCCCCAGAACAACCGATCTCGAGCCGGATCCGGTCATCCAAGCGGAAGTCCGCGCTTTTGCGCGCGGCCTGAACCTTTCGGATCACCTCGCGCGCGAGGCCCTCTTGCTCCTGTTCTGGCGATACTGTCGGATCGAGTTCCATCGAGATCAAAGAATGCACCGCCAGATTGGGCTGCTGACCTTTCGGCGCACGGCGAATTTCGACGTCGGCCGAAGTGATCGCTTCGCCTTCGACCTGGAGCGACTCCCCGCGCTCAAGCTTCAGCAGCTCTTCGAGTTTCCAGGCTTGGATGGCGCTCGTGGCGGCCTTCATCTTCGGGCCGAACCGTTTGCCGAGGATCGGGAAGTTGGGTTTGGCCGTGATCTGGACGAAGGCGTCTTCGTTCGAATCATAAGTCACGGTCTGCACGTTGAGCTCGTCTTGGAAGTAGGGTTCGAACTTCTTCAGCGTCTCCAGAACGCGCGGCGAGCGGTGGATCACGCGCAAGGACTTGAGCGGGATCTTGGCCTTCACGCCGATTTTTTCGCGTTGATTCCGTCCGAGGGTGACGAGTGCCTCCATCGCGACGACGGCTTCTTCGAGCTCGGGACGGATGGCGGCGGCGTCGGCTTTCGGGAAGCCTTCGAGGTGAACCGACAGCTTGCGGCCGTCTTTGGGCAAAACTCCGACCAGATTTTGGTACGTCGCTTCCGCCATGAATGGCGCAAACGGAGCCATGATCTTCGAAAGGGAGACGAGCGTCTCGTACAACGTCTCGTAAGCGAGGCGTTTGTCTTCCGGCATACCGTCTTGCCAGAAGTGCGAACGGTTGAACCGGATGTAGGTGTTGGTGAGCTCTTCGATGAAGCCGAGGAGCTTGGGCACCACATTGTAGAGACGGTAGGCGGCCATCTCTTTTTCGGTGTTCTGGATCAGCGAGTGGAGGCGCGAGCGCAACCACTGGTCGAGGATGTTGGGCGACTTGGCCGAATCGCCGCGCGGCTCGAACTGATCGATGTTGGCGTAGCCGACGAAGAATCCGTAGGAGTTCCACCAGCGCAGGAGGATCTTCCGCACGACGTCGCGCACGCCGGCTTCGCTGAAGCGGATCTCTTGGCCCTTCACGACGGGAGAGTCGATCAGGTAGAGGCGAAGCGCATCGGCGCCGTGGGCGTTCAGGATGTCGGCCGGATCAGGGTAGTTCTTCAGGCTCTTGGACATCTTGCGGCCGTCTTCGGCGAGAATCATTCCGGTGACGACGACGTTCTTGAAGGGGGCTTTCCCAAAG
>JBEIOW010000256.1:0-4126 GCA_040377385.1 Bacteriovoracaceae bacterium
ACGGCGGTCGCCGAGCGCGAGCGAAGAGTTCGCGGCGATCGTAATGCAGTCATCGCGGTAGCGATGCTGCGGATAGTTCGTGAGAAAGAAGTCCGCGCGATCCAGCGCATCCCGATGCTTGCCCTGCAACGAAAGCTCTTCAATGATTTTATAGGCGGTGTCGCCGGCGACGACTCCCAGGCGCAGGAAGAACTCCGAACCCTTCCAGGCCTCGAACTTCTGGAACCCGGTGGCCACGCGATACGCCATCGACCAACGCTCGCTCAACAACAAAGTATCCACGGCGAGTGAAGCCGACGGAATCGCGTACGCGGACTGCGGCTTGCGCTTGGCAAAATCAATGAGCCGCTCCATGGCGGGCTGCACCCGACCGTAGTGGTAGAGAAGCCGATTGGCCTCAAAGACAAAGACATCCAGCTCCGCGCTGCGATTGACCGCGGCCTCAGAATCCACCCAACGCACCCACTCATCTACCTGCTTGGGCAATTCAGCCAAGGCGGCGCCGGCTGCGTCGGCCTCAGACGGAACTCGTTTCGCCTTCAGCTCGGCTGGCGTGAGCTTCTGCTCACGAAGTCCTTCGTAGCGGGCGGAAATCGATCGAACCCGCGCGCTCTCAACGAGTTCACGCGGCGACTTGCCCTTCTCCGCCACCCATCGATAGTAGGTCGCCGAGGCCGCGAACTGCCGCGCATCAAAGCAGACTTCCGCGAGATTGAAAGTGATCTTGACCACCTGATCGAGATCCTTCTCCGGAACTCGCAGCAAGAGCTGATAGGCCGAAACCAAGGTGTAGGCAAAACCGCGCGTTTCTTCGGATTGAGCGCTCCGGGCTTTCGACTGGAGAAAAAATGCTTGAAGCGTCGACACCTGCTCATTGACGAGCTTCTTCCAGCGCGCAACGCGCTCGACATCGGCGGACAATTGATCTCGCTCAGCTGAGATCTGCTTGGAGATCTCGGCGGCGGTCGCGCGATAGTCCGCGTAGCCGCGGCGGTTGAGCTGATGTCCCATGAGGACCAAAGTCACTTCCGTAACGACCGCGAGCGGAAGCTTGCGAGCGACTACCGCATTCTTCAATTCTACTAGCTCGTTTTCTGATCCCTTGGTCCGAAGCAGGTAGGCATACTGAACGAAAATCCGCTCTAGCTCCGCCGCTTCACCGGCGCGAATAAAATGGTCCACCGCGTTTTGAACAGAAAGCGATAATTCTTTCTTTTCGAGTCCCGTCGCGTAAAAGAGCGCCAGATTCGACAGACCCTTTTCGCGATCCACGGTCTGCATGCGCGCGACATCCGCGTCCGTGTCCTTGCCTCCATCCGTGCGCTGACGAACCGAGGTCAAAAGCTGATCCAAAACCCGAATCGCGCTCGAAACATCGCCCAGCTGAAAGTGCGACCACGCGATGCGATCCATCACGACCGCGTAATGGGGAGCCGAAGGCTGAACCTTCAGATCCGAGAGGTAGCGAATGGCTTCCGTGAAATTCTTTTCTTCCGTCAGGATCTCGCTCAGAGTCAGGGTTGCGGAGGCGGCCTCGGGCTTACCGACAAACTCTTGGATGATCTGCTTGAGGTCCGCTGAAGCGAGATCACGCGAGCCGCTCTCTCGGTAGGCTTTGGCGCGCATGACGATTGCCGTCCGCGCTTCTCGGGACTGTGGATAGACCGAAAGGATACGCGTCAGAGGCGAGAGCGACTGGATGAGCCAATATTTATAGCGCTTGAGTTCGCCCTTACCACCCGCGAGCCGGAACTCAATCGACGCGGCTTTGTGCTGAATGTCGGCGAGCTTGAGCAGCAGGGGGGCTTCTTCTTTACTGCCTTGCTTGGCGTTCGCAAGCTTGCGAAGGCGGGCTTCGGCCGTCAAGAATGCGGAGTTGGCGGCGGCATCGGTCGCACGGTCCTTGAGCTCGGCACGCAAGAAGGGATCCGACTCGCTCGCAAGCGAGGCCGATCCCAGCGACAAGACGAGACTGACCGAGGCGAGGAGCAGCTTCACTCTCAATGATCCTCCACCACCACGAGTTTGAAGTTACCGAATCCGTGAATAGCCGCCGTGGTCATCACCGCTTTGAGTGTCGAATACGGCGTCTTCTGGTCGGCTAGCACCAGCAGCTGCGGTGCGCCCGTCTCAGCGACCGCGCCGGCGGAGGCCGGATTGCGAGCGCGCTCTTTCTCACGAAAGGCGACGAGCGCGGCGTTCAAGGACCGTGGCGTTCCGTTGGACTCGAGATCGTTGGAGTCGAAGACGAAGTTCTTAAGCGAAGTCACCGGCTGATCGTCGATCATCACGGCGGAGTCCGAAACCTCGAGTTTGAGCGCCTCTTCGACGTTCTCCTGAGCCGAGGCGATTGGCAGACTCAGCGACTGGCTCGGCGTGATGTTCGAGATACCGGTCGAGAAGCTCTTCAGCAAGAAGACCAACAGGATGGTGAAGATATCGGCCATCGAAGTGATTTGGAGGACCATCTCTTCGGTCGGTTTCTTGCGCCGCAGGAACCGACGCTTCTTCTTCCGGTTACTCATCGCGTTCTCCTAATGCCAGCTTGGGATAGAGCCCCCGTGTGGCCTCGATCATCCGGACGATCTGCGAGTACTCGAGCTCTTGAACCGCCGTGAGAATCGCCGAATCCGTTGCGGGAAAACGGCCGCGCAAGCCTTCGAGTTTTCCGCGTAGAGCCGCGAAATCCCAATCACCTTCGCGCGCCGGGACGACCATCGACTCCGTCCGGTCGCCGGTGAGGCGAACCGTGACGTTCCGGTTCTGATCTAGATCGAGGGAGATCTCCACGTTCTCTTTCTGATTTGCGGCGTCCGCGCCGATCGCGGGCACGGCGACCTGCACGTCCATCGAAGTCAGGGAGATGAACGATGCCGAGATCAGCAGATAGGCGATCAGCACCACGAAGCAGTCGATGATCGGTGCGATGTTGAGCTCGAAATCCTGCTCACACTCGTGCCGCGACGAAGTCTTCATGCGGTTCTCGCGAACGGGTTGGACCCGGTTTTCTTGCCGGAGCCGTCGCTGATGCCTTCTAGTTCAGCCACATAGTAGCGCTGGCGAATGAGATCCAGGATCCGCACGGCCGCCTGCTCCGACTCGACGTTGAGTCGGTTGGTGCGGTTCATGAGGAAGCTGAACGCCATCATCGCCGGGATCGCTACACCGAGACCGAGCATCGTCGCGTTCATTGCGGTCGAGATCCCTGCAGCCAGTAGTGCTGAGCGCTCCTGAGCGGCGGCAGCCCCGACGGCTTGGAATGACTGAATCAGGCCCAAGATCGTTCCGAACAATCCCAAGAGGGTTGCAACGTTGGCGATCGTCGAGAGGAACTGAGTCCTCTTCGTGATGCGCTGACTCGCTTCACTCACCGCGATCTCCAGTCCGTCCTCGATCAGCACTTCGGGCTGATGCGCCCTGAGCAGACCTTCGCGCGTGATCTGCGCGACCGGCTTGTCACCAAACTGATCGCAATAAGCGATCGCCTCGGCCAACCGGTCCGACATGATCAAATCCCGAAGACGCTCGTAGAACTGAGCGCTATTCCGAAGCGGGTAAACCCAGGCCAAAGCGCGATAGCGCTCGACCAGGATCGCTGCTCCTACGATTCCGACCGCAAGGATCGGGGCCGCGTGGAAGAAATGGTTCCGAATAAAATCAAAGAAATTGCCCATAGAGTTTCTGACCTCTCTGAGGCGTAACGGTCGAATGCCCAGCAAATTTGAGGACTTTCGCCGGACGCTCCACGCCTCGGCGCGGCGGGGGCGAAACTCCCCGTCAAGAAACCTTGAGGATCTGCCCTAGAGCCGATAATTTGACGCCATGGCCCTCACCTACTCGAACGCACCCGAACTGGGATCTCCTGCCCCCCTCTTTTTCTCTCCGCGATACGGATGGCAAGCTCATCAGTCTCGATGAATTCTCTTCCGCCAAAGCCTTGGCGATCGTCTTCATGTGCAACCACTGCCCCTATGTCATCGCGGTTCAGGAGCGACTGAATTCACTGGCCCAGCACTTCGCTCAGCGCGGCGGCCGTCTGATTGGCATCAACTCCAACGATTCGACCCGCTACCCCGCCGACTCCTGGGAGGCGATGCGCGAGCGCGCGAAGGAGCAGAACTACTCC
>JBEIOW010000536.1:0-1996 GCA_040377385.1 Bacteriovoracaceae bacterium
GGTGCTTCTCTCGTTCCAGAAATCGCGAAACGGAGACGTGATCTTGCTGTCACCGGGATGCGCCAGCCAGGACATGTTCCGGAATTTCGAGGAGCGCGGGGATTACTTCAAGAAGCTGGTGAACGGCCTCTGACGCAGGTATCCTGAAAGTCTCCAGGGAAGGAGATGTATGGGCGTCCGTTCAACCAGAGATCATTCCGTTTCTTCTAGTGGATCGAGCGGTCGTCGCGGACCGGTTCTCCCTCCTGACAGCCTTCTTGGCCGCATCTGCACCTGGCCCCCGAGCTTTCCTCAAGGGATCGATCTCGTTCTCCTTTTCCTGGTTCTTGGGCTCGTCGTTTTCGGGCTGGTGATGGTCTATAGCGCATCGTTTATCTACGCGCAGGAGCGTACCGGCGATGGGTTCGCCTTCATCAAGAAGCAAGTCACGGTCGCATTTGTCGGTTTTCTGGTTCTTTGGGCGACTTGCCGGGTCCCGTACCGGAAATGGGGAGACTTGGCCTACCCGATTCTCGGCGTCGCGATCCTCGCACTCGGTCTAGTTCTGATTCCCGGTATCGGCACGCGCGTCGGCGGCGCCCAGCGGTGGATCAACCTCGGGTTCTTTAACTTTCAGCCGGCGGAATTCGCTAAGTTCGCGATGATCATCTTCATGGCCAAGCTCTTGGAGAGGAAGTCGGGGATGCTGCAGACTTGGCGAGCCGGTATCGTTTCGCCGCTCCTCCTGTCGCTCCCCGTGTTGAGCTTGCTTCTGCTGCAGCCGGATTTCGGCAGTACGGTCCTGATCACGCTGGTGGTTTTCGCGATGTTATTTCTTTCCGGCGTTTCGCTGAAGAATCTCGCGTTAGTGGTCCTGCCGGCCGTCGCCGCGGGAGCCGCCCTCATCCTCGGCAGCGAGTATCGTCGCGCACGATTGGCATCCTTTCTTGACCCTTGGAGTGACCCGGAAGGGAAGGGTTTCCAGATCCTGCAAAGCCTCGTCGGACTTCATCAAGGACAGGTTTTTGGCGCGGGACTCGGCAACGGTAAGGAGAAGCTATTCTATCTCCCTGAGGCTCATAACGACTTTATCTTCGCGGTGATCGGCGAGGAGCTGGGGTTCCTCGGAGTTTGCGCGGTAGCAGGGGCTTACTTGTACTTGCTCTATCGGGGGCTCCGAATCGGCTGGAATGCGTATGAGCGATACGGCGACCGGTTCGCCCTGCTCTTGGCCTCAGGCATCACGCTCGCGCTTGGCTTGCAGGGTTTCGTCAATATGGGGGTTGTGCTGGGTCTCTTGCCCACGAAGGGCCTGACCCTTCCCTTTATCAGTTACGGTGGTTCGGCTCTTCTCGTTGATCTGTTTGCGGTAGGCGTTCTCCTGAGCATAGCCCGCGGACCCCAGCACCGATGAGTTCGCAGCGTCGTAGCGAAGAGCGTTCGTTACCTTCACTCATTGTTGCTGGCGGAGGAACGGGTGGGCACGTACTAGCGGGCATCGCGATCGCTGATGAATGGAAACGCCGATTTCCTCACTCGAAGATCCTCTTCGTCGGTGCCGTCGGCGGAATCGAGGAGAAGCTCGTTCCTCGCGCAAACTATCCACTATTCCTGCTTCGGCTTGGATCCCTTAAGGGGGTCTCATCCTTCAAGCGCTTGGTCACACTTGCGCGAATTCCGCTTTCTCTCCTGATTTCGGCAGTCGTCTTGATTAAGTCCCGCCCGTCCTCGGTGATCGGGGTGGGTGGTTATGCTTCAGGCCCCTTGGTTCTGATGGCACGCCTGATGGGATGGATCTGGGGTACCCGCGTCGCCATTCTCGAACAAAACGCCGTTCCCGGCCTGACGAATCGGATATTAGGTCGATTTGCACATAGGATCCTTTGCGCTTTTCCCGGGATAGATCGGCATTTTCCCCAAGGCAATGCCCGAGTTACCGGAAATCCGGTTCGCGGAACCATGAAGCCAATGCCTTCGGCGACGCGGGATCCGTTTACGATTTTCATCTTTGGCGGTA
>JBEIOW010000554.1:0-1885 GCA_040377385.1 Bacteriovoracaceae bacterium
CGATCGTCGACGCGCTCATCAGCAAGATGAGCCTCGCGATCGAAATGCATCGCTGCAAGAGCTTAGCGCTCGTAGGTGGCGTCGCCGCCAATTCACGCTTGCGCGAGAAACTCGGTGAGTTGGCGCGCAAGCACGCATTCTCCCGCCCGCCTCACCTTCCGGCCATGAAGTACTGCTCCGACAACGCGGCGATGATCGCCGCCGCCGGCACGTTCCGGTTTCTCCAAGGCCACGCCTTGCGCGCGGACGATTCGCTCCGACTCAACGCGACCGCCAACCCGGTGATCTAAAGTGATGGCAACTCAAGGACGCAGACGCGCATACGGCCAGCATTTCCTCCGCGATACGCACGTCTGCGAAACCATCGCCGAAGAAACCTGCGCCCTTCTCGTCAAAACGGGCGCCGACTCCTTACTCGAGATTGGCCCCGGTCAAGGCGCGATCACCCTGCCTCTGTATCGTCGCCTCCGCGAGGAACCCGGCTCGATTCGAGAGTTCCGGCTCGTCGAGAAGGACCGGGTCCTCGTCGCGCAGTGGGAGAACAAAGTCGTCAACGAGCTCCCTTCGTTCCCTGTGCCGTTCCCCGTGGTCTCGGCCGACTTTCTGGAATTGCCCGAAGAGAAATGGCTCGCCCATCCGCGCGTTGGCGTGGTTTCGAATCTTCCCTACTCATCCGGAACCGCAATCTTCCAACGCCTCGCCCAGCTCCCATCCCGCATTCCGTTCATGGTCCTCATGTTCCAGGCGGAAGTCGCGCACCGTCTCCGCGCCGAATACAACACCAAGTCCTGGGGCAGTCTCTCCGTTTGGACACAAAACCTCTGGGAAGTGAGTCCGTTTCTGAAGGTCCCACCTGGCGCCTTCCAGCCGCCGCCGCAAGTGAACTCCGAAGTCATCATCCTCTTGCCCCGCGCAGAGCCGCTGGTTCCGATGACGCAAGCGGAACAACCGCTGTGGCAAAATCTCCTGAAAGCCTGTTTTCAGCATCGCCGAAAAATGCTTCGATCTGGCCTTCCACCCGATGGTCCTTGGCGAAACGCCTTGGCCCGCTCCGGTCTGGATGGTACGAAACGATCGGAGTCACTGAACTGGGATGAATGGCGTCAACTCTGGTCCGCAGTCCGCGAAGTCTCCGCTCAATCTCAGGCCACGCGCGGCTAAACTCTTTGCCACGCTCTTCGCCGCTTTTCTGATCACGGCTTCCACCGCACACGCCAACGTCGGCGAAGCATTCGGCTTTGGGTCGAAGAACGCCGCCCTCGGCGGACTCTCGGTCGCGACATCCGAGACGGACGGCTTCAGTGCCTACAATAATCCTGCATTGCTCGCGGCTCCCGGCGGAAAGCGCCGACTCTACCTCAGCTGGGGCATGAAGCTGATGAGTCCGAGCTTCACGCCGATCACCGGTGTCGTCGTTGAGAACAATTATACTTCCGACAAAGTGCCCGCGCGCACCGGGACCGTGGATACCGAGTACCGCGACACCCTTGGCCAAGAGCTCGGTTTCACCTACGTCCTTTTTCCGGAGTGGAATCGCTTTACCTTTGGACTGACCGCATTTCTCCCGCTCGACTCAGTGGCGTATCTGGATTCCGGCGAGGCTTTTCAGCCGGAGTACTTCATGTACCGCAGCCGCACCCAGCGGCCACAGATCGAGATCGCGACCGGCTTGCAGTTCTCTGATCAGGTGAGCTTCGGAGTGGGCGGGCACGTCGGCTATTCGATCACGAGCAACGCCACGGTCTTCCTGCAGACATCGCAAAACCGGCCTTCAACTGCGCGTATCGCCGCCTCGCTCAAACCCAAGATCGCGCCGTATTTCGGCCTGCTCTATAAACCGAGCGTGAACTTCCACCTCGGTCTCGTGACCCGACTGGCGCTCAAG
>JBEIOW010000034.1:0-9978 GCA_040377385.1 Bacteriovoracaceae bacterium
AGGAGTGCGGTGTTGAGAAGTCGTTTACCGAGCAGGGGTCCGATCGGCTGCCTGGAGAAGAGAGACCGACCCAAATCACCACGCAGGGTGTCTGAGAGATCTCGCGCGAGGCTGGGAAAAAACGGTTGATCGAGTCCGAGTTCTTCGGCGAGCGCCGTGCGATCGAGTGGGGTACCGGTTTCCGCGATCAGGGTTTCGAGCGGATCGCCGGGCAGCGCGCGAATGAGCGCACGACTCAGGCCAAAGACAACGATCAAGATGAGAAGCGAAGAGAGGAAACGCGACATCTATTCGCCGAGGAAGTTCTTCGCTTCCTTCTCGGATACGAGGTTGACCTCGATCTGAGCGGAAGGGAGCAGGAGTCGTACCGGGAGGCCGTCGGGCTTCACGTACCAGTGAGTCGACTGGCCATCGAGGTCGACCTTGATCTTCTGAGTCTTGGAGGATCGAGAGAAATCATCGAAGGGTTCGAGGGTTGCCTTCGCGTTCAAGGGTTGGAAATCCTTGCCTTGATCGTCTTCCAGAAGGACGCGGAAATTCACGGCCTTTCCCGGTTTCATTTTGCTTAGGCGCCGACCGATCCAAAGCGGGAACTGCGAAGCGAAGATCGTGTCCTGCGAGAGGCCGCGCACCCTCTTGGTCGGCTGCGCACCCGGCTTGCGGACCGTGATGGTCATCTGAGTGCCTTTTTCGACCAAGCCGTCGATGTTGGTTTCGGCGTTCCGGTATTTGGACCTGAAATTATAGAAAATGGGCTGCAAAGAGTCGTCGTTCTTGGAAACGGTTCCGAGTTTCTCTTCGTTGATGAAGCCTTCTTCTTTCTTCCAATACTCGTTCAGGTATTTGACCTTGCCGTCCTCGATCGAGGCTTTGTCGTGGTAGTAGCCGTAGCGGATCGCTTTCATCCCGGTCTTCGGGTTGTCTTTACCGATGGAGACCGTGTACCAACCCTCGAGAAGGACCTTTGGGGGGCTTTCAGCTCGGGCGGGAGAGCTAACGAGAGCGGCGAGAGCGATCGCGATGAAGAGATGGGTTTTCATGTGGTTTCAAACCTCCGTTGAAGAGCGGCGCTCAATGCGGATCCGGTGAGGACAACGAGCCACATCACGTAGATCCAGATGAGGAAAATCGGGATCGCGCCGAGGCTCCCGTAGATCTTGTCGTAGTTGACGACGTGTTTGACGTAGAGGCCGTAGCCCACCTTTGCGAGCTGGAAACCGATCGCTGCGAAGGCTCCTCCGATCAGTGCCGGCCGCCAATGCACCCGTCGGTTAGGTACCCATTTGTAGATCCCAAAGAAGAACGCCGTGACGAGTAACGTGCCGATCACGCCCGACGGGATGAGCCGGCCGAGGCCGCTTTGACTGGAGCCCGCGAATCCAAGGGCAACCGAAGCAGCGACCGGTCCCAGCGTGATGAAGAACCAATAGGACGTCATGCGGTGGAAGAACTTGCGGCGGTCGACGACCTTCCAGACCCGCTGGATCGCGGTGTCGGCGCTCGTCAAGAGCGCCATGCAGGTGAAGAGCAGGCCGACGATGCCGATGCCGCCGACGGCGCCCGCGTGGATATTCGAGATGAAGAGCCGAACCTGGATCATCGCTTCATCGCTCACGCCTTCGGCGAGGTTATCCAGAATAAAGGGCTCGATGGTTTCGTAGAGTTTTTCCATCCCGCCGAAGGCCTTGAAGATCGAGAAGCTCACGGCCAGGAGCGGGATGATCGAAAGCAGTGTGGTGTAGGCGAGGGAAGAAGCAATCGACGGGAGCTGACATTCCTGCATCTGCGTCCAGGTATCCAGGACGACGGCGCGAAGCCGCTGGTGGAGGGTCTTTCGCGGGGGTGCCACGAAAGAAGTGGAGGGATGGGGCTGAGAAGTCATTTGATTCAGTTTACAGGGCGCGTCGCCTGGTCCGCGAGAGGCAGGAGATGCCTAGGGGTGGGGAGCGGACTTAAGTTTTCAAAGAGTCCCGCCGAAACGATGGGTGGTGGGCTATGGGCGTTGATTTACAGGGTGCAGGACAGCTGGTGCTGTACGCGGGCTATGTGCTCGCGGGCGCCGCCGCGTTTTTGATCGCGCATATCCTCTTCCTCGAAGAAGAAGCGCGCGCCGCCGCCGAGAACCTCGAAGATCCTAGCCGTCGATCAAGCACGAACTGGCTCGTCAAAACCACCAAACCGATCTTTCGTCAGTACGTCGTCCCGATGGTGCGCGGAAAGCCCATGTGGGAGGACCGCCGCCGGACCTACCGCAGGAAGCTCATCACCGCCGGCCTGCGTGATGAGCTGACCCCGGACGAGTTCATCGCCTTTAAGTTTTTCCTGATTCTCTTCTTCCCGCTCGTAGGGGGATTCCTCAAAGCCGGCGGATTCCTTGACCTGAGTCTTCCCGTCATCGGGTTGCTTGGCGTGTTTGGCTGGTTTTTCCCCGATCTTTGGGTGAATTCGCGCATTAAGAACCGGCAGAACGAAATCCTGAAGTCCATGCCCTTCATCGTCGACCTACTCGCATTGTCGACTGAGGCGGGCCTGGATTTTATCGGATCCATCGGCAAGGTCGTCGACAAAGCCAAGTCGAGCCCCTTGGTCGACGAGTTCTCGCAGCTGTTGAAAGAAATCAAAGTCGGCTCGTCTCGTGCGGAAGCGCTGCGGGAGATGGCCGCGCGCGTGAACATGACGGAGATCAATTCCTTCTCGGCGATCCTGATCTCCGCGGATCAGATGGGCGCTCCCATCGGTCGGATCTTGCGTCAACAATCTGACCAATTGCGGGTCGAGCGCCTGCTTCGCGCGGAGCGTGCCGGCGCGGCGGCGGCCCAGAAACTTCAATTTCCGATCATCTTCTTCCTCCTTCCGGCGGTCTTGTTGATGATCGGCGGTCCGTTCTTCCTCAGCATGATTTACGGCGGCACCCCGGGCTAAGCCTGGGAGACGCGGTAGTGCATTAGGGAACGGCTCGGCGGTAAACGGCGCAAGGAGCGCCAAGTGAGTGACGCCAAGGAGGCGAAATGCGGACCGTTCGGATTCAACTCCTCAAAAATTCAGCGATTCTCGCCGAAAAGTGTCTTGTGGCGGAGTCTTTTCGGGACCGCCTCGTGGGACTGATGGGTCGTCGCGCGCTCGCGGAAGGAGAGGGAATGCTCTTTCCAGAGTGCACGAGCATCCACATGTGGGGCATGCGCTTCGCGATCGACGTCGTGTTCGTTCGCGAGGGACGTGTGACTTCCGTCCACCCACGGGTGCGGGCCTGGAAGTGGCTGCCGCTGTTGGACTGGAAAGCGCGGGAAGCGATTGAGCTCCCCGTGGGAACGATCGAACGCTGCAAGGTGCAGCCGGGAGATGAGATTGGCCGCGTTTAAACTCACGATCGTAGCGGGCCCGAAAAGGGGCACGAGCTACGCGATGAAGGAAGGGGAGGTTACGATTGGTCGCCAAGGCGGCAACGTGATCTCGCTCGATTCCGCGCGCGTCTCGAAACGCCACTGCGTCGTGAGCGTGCACGCGGACGAAGTAGTGGTGCGCGACGACGGCAGCGCCAACGGCACGTTCGTCAACGGCGTGCTCGCCAAAGAGAAAAGACTTCAGGCCGGCGACCGTATCGGCGTCGGAGAATACGTGCTCGAGCTCGTGCGCACAGGATCCGATCGCCGTCCTGCGCCGTTCGGCGGCAACGTGCTTTCTTTCCCCATGAGTTCTGGAGGCGTCGAGCTTCAAGGTCAAAGCTATCCTGCCCCCTCCGGCGGGAGCATGCCGACGTCATTTGGCGGAAATTACTCCGGCGCGCCGAATCTCGGCAGCGCGGTTGGCGCGACCGCCAGCCCTGGCCAGGAAGTCGAGCCGGATGACCTTAAGGGCAAGCTGCTCTTTAAATTCGACCGGTTTGTCATGCCGTTTTTCTACGACCTGAACTTCCGTCAGGAGTGGAAGTCAGTTTGCTTCGGACTGTTTGGCGTGTTTGTGATCGCAAACCTCTTCCTGACGATCTCGCCGCTCCTCGATGCCAGCCGTCGCTCGGCGGTCAAGGAAGTCGAGCGACGCGCCGCTTGGATGGCCCGTCAGATCGTCGAGCGCAACGCGGGCTTCTTGGTTGCGCGCACGGAAACCCGGACGGATATCGGAACGCTGGAACGCGAAGAAGGCGTTCGCGTGGCGGTCTTGATCGACCTCGACAACCGCATCCTCGCTCCTTCGGGTAAGTACAACCAGTACTTGGCGGCCGGCGCCGAAGCGCGGCTCGCCGTGCTTGCGCGCAATGCTTTCCTCAAAGGCCGCGAGACGGGAATTTCCCAAACACTCGGCTCGGATCTCGTCGCCGCCATTGAGCCCGTCAAGATCTACAATGCCCAGCAAGGCCGGAACCAAGTAGTCGGCATGGCCGTCGTCTCGATCGATACGCGCGGCGCGACCCTCGAGTGGGGCGAGCTCGGGCTCATCTATTCGCAGAACCTCATCATCACGGCCATTCTCGGTGCCTTCCTGATGTTGATTCTTTACCGCCTGACGCTCAAACCTTTCCAGGTGCTGAACGAAGACCTCGACCGCGCTCTGCGCGGCGAGATCTCGCAGGTCACCCATGAATTCAAAATCGAGGAACTCAATCCGCTTTGGGAAGTCGTGGATTCGGCGATCCAGCGCATTCCGACTGCGGATGCCGGCTCGGGAGCTTCGGCTCCGAGGGTGTCCGCGGACGACCTCGTACGCAGCGTGCGCATGCTCGGCGATGGATCCAAGCACGGGGTGGCGCTCTTCGATGCGGCCCGTCGATTCCTCTACGTGAATTCGCCTTTCGAAGAGGTCACCGGGATCCGCGAAGACAATGCGGTCGGTAATGAGGTCATGCAGGTCGCGCGCGACCAGGCCTTCGTGGTCCTCACTTCGGATCTCTACGATCGAGCCACCGTGGGGGGTGACCCGGCGGTGGAAGAGTTTGAATTCTCCGGCGTCGCCTATCGTACGTCGATGGCGGCTTTAGGCACGATGGGCGCTCCCGCCATCGGTTGGGTGCTCAGTATGGAAAGGAAGGAGGAGTGACGGATTAACTTATGACTTTCGCGATCCGCTTCCGTCAGACTCTGCCCGTTCCTCGGCAATCCGGTGAGCACGCACGACTTAAGGTCGTCGCGGGTCCGGACGCGGGGGCAGTGTATGTCCTGACGGGACCGCGCGTGGTGATTGGCCGCGGAGAGGACACCGACGTCAAGCTCGGTGACTTGAAAGCCTCGCGGCGCCATGCGGAACTCTTCCGTACGCCAAAAGGCTGGATGATTCGGGACTTGGGCAGTTCCAACGGCATCACCCACCGCGGAGAAGAGAAACGCGAGACCATGCTGCAAGGCGTGGATACCTTGAGCCTCGGCGAGACGGTTTTCGAGTTTGTCGACGCGGGCATTCCGGATCAACAGCTGGTCGCCGCCCCGAAATCGCATTTGGATCTCCTCAAAGCAGAGTCCGCGCTCGAGCAGCAGCGAGACCGTGTGAGGGCACTGGGCCGCGCGCCAAAGGCGGGATCCGTCGCGTCTTCTCCGAAGCAGCGAATGCAGATGCCCAAGAGTGGACCGCGCGCGTTGCTAGTTCCCGCGATGCTAGGCTTGCTGGGCTATCTCTACTTTGGATTGGACTCTTCGGAAGATCAAAAGAAGGCGGATGCGCAGAAGAAAGCGGCAGCCAAGAAGTCCGCTGCACCCGCCGCGCCCACGCCGAATCGGGATCTAGCCTCCTTCTACGGATCGATCCAGGACAGCCCTGAGGCTTCGCGCCAGGCGGACTCCTTCTTCAAGTCGGGCTTTCGGGAATTCCGCGAAAAGAACTACCTCCGGGCACGGATGAATTTCGAGAACGTGCTGCAGGTTTCTCCCGGGCATCAGCTGGCTCGCGTCTATCTTTCCAAGTCCACGCAAGCCATCGATGAGCAGGTGGTTTCCCACCTCGAGCTCGGCAAGCGCTCCTTAGATTCGGGAAAACTCCGCTCGGCGAAAGGTCATTTTGAATCGGTGATGCGTTTGCTCCACCGGGACCCTAGCCACCCACGCTATGAAGAGGCGCGCCTCCAGCTTGAGAAGACGCAGAGCGCCCTGAAAGGAGCGCCGTCCTCATGAGCGCGCTTCCAATCCTCAACATCCAGAAAAACGGGCGAGAGGTGCAGTCGCACTCCCTCGACGGCGAAGTCGTGCTCGGGCGTTCCGAGAAGTGCGGCCTCCGTCTGGATGATCGCGCGATTTCGCGCCAGCATGCGCTTTTCCGGTCGACCCCCGAAGGCGTCGAAGTTCAGCGCAAGAGCGACTTCGCCCCACTGCTCGTGAACGGCGTGGATTGTACTTCGGCTCTGCTTCGCGAAGGCGATGTCGTTCAAGTCGGCCCTTATCGTCTTCGTCTGGCACCTTCCGCACCGGGGGCCGCGACGTCCGCGCAGCCAGCGGCGAGCTCTCCAGCGTCGGGCCTGGATCCCGATGCAACGGCCATGGCCGCATCAGTCGATCTGATGGGCTTGGGGGACATGCCTGGGCAGGGAGAAGCAAGTGAGAGCGACGCTTCGGAGATCTCGCTGGATCCGGCAGGCGATTCTGCTCAGCAAGACTCCGCCGGCGAGCCGCTCGGTCTTGGTGACCTTGAGCTGATGTCGAATGATGCTGGAAGGGATCAGTCAGACTTCCAGTCCGTCGAGCTACCGGCCTCGGAAGGTGACGCCATTGATCTCGAGGCGGATCCATTCCCGCGCGGAGAGGGCGCTGGCATCGAAAGCGCCGTAACCCACAAGGTCGTTCAAGCGGGTGAGGATGAGCCGACGCTGGTAGGCGACCCGAAGAAGATTCTTCAGGTCGGACTCGTCATGGATCCGGGCGTGGCTAACATCACGCATCTCGAACTCGATAAAGAAGAGATCTCGATCGGTCGGGATAAAAGCTGCGATGTCGTGCTGAACGACAAGAAGTCCTCCCGTCGTCACGCGATCATCGTGCGCGCGGGCCTTCGCTTCGTCGTGAAAGACATGGCGTCGGCGAACGGAATTTTCGTGAACGGCGCTCCGGTTCGCGAGCAGGAGCTTTTCCACGGCGATAAGATCCGCATCGGCACCTCGGTCATCGAGTTCCGCGCGGTCAGTCCCGAGTACGCCCGACGCGAGAAGAACTTTATGCAGGTTCCGCAGGAACCTTCGGGAGTCTCTGCGCCGGTCGAAGAGATGGGCGGAGCTTCTCCGTTCGACTCCGTGCCGTCGTCCCAACCGATGGGTCAACCCGTCGCGCAGCCCGTAGCCACGTCCTTTGATCCGGGCTTCGCCCAGCAGGCAGCGTTTGGAATTCCGGGCATGAGTCCCGGAACCATGGAGAACGGCCTCCCGCCACCGGCTAAGCTCGACTCCAAGGCGAGCCTCGTCGACAAGTTCCGCGCGTTGCCGCCGAAGCGTCAAGCGATCTGGGGCGTGATCATTCTGGGGATTGGCTACTTTGCTTTCTTCGATGAGCCAGCACCTGCGCCCGTCGCGAAGAAGCCGGTCGCGCAAGGCTCCGCGCGTCCTACTGTGTCCGCCTCTCTCACTCCAGACCTCGCGTTCGAGGCGCTGTCCGCCGAGCACAAGAAGTTCGTCGTGAGTCAGCACGAGCTGGCGCTGACTCACTTCAAGAACAAGGAATATGACAAGGCGATCTTCGAGATTCAGAAGATCTTCACCTACGTTCCCGACTACATGAATTCGCGCGAGATCGAGCGTTACGCTGTTGAAGGCAAGCGTAAGCTCGAGGCCCTAGAAGAAGAACGCCGCAAGAAGGCCCTTGAGGAGAAGCTTAAGGCCGAGGTCGAGCAGCTCGTAGTGCAGGCGGGTGAACGCATGCAGGCCAAGAAGTTCGACGAGGCGCAGGTGATCTTCTCCGAAATCTTGGCCCGTGATCCTGAGAACAAGCAGGTCGCCACGTGGCGGTCCGATATCGAAGCCTACCAAGCCGAGATCGCCCAACGCGCTAAGGTCGAGGAAGTGCGTAAGCAGGTGAATGACTATGCTTGGTCCGAGCTTCGTGCCGCCCAGGCCCTCCAAAAGCGCGGCCAGTGGAAGAGTTCGATTGCGGCTTTCCGCAAGGTCCTCGAGATCGACGCCGCTGACCCGGGTCCTCATCAGCAGGCGAGAGCCGGAATTGCACGCTCGCGTGCGGCGCTTTCCGAACTCATTGAGCCACTTCTTCAGGAAGCGAAGTCCAAAGAAGATGCGGGCGAACTGAAAGCGGCCTACGACCAGTACGTGCGCGCTACGCGAATCGACGCTGACCGTCCCGAGGGTCATCAGGGCATGAAGCGCATTCGCGGTGTTTTGCAGAACCGCGCCAAGGAGACTTATACGGAAGCGGTGTTGGCCGAGAGTTACAGCGACTTCTCGCTCGCGCGTAAGAAGTACCGCGAAACGATGAGCATCGCGCCGGAAGACGATCTTTACTATGAACGCGCGCAGCGGAAGCTAGGGCGATGGATCGGTAAATTCGGAGAAGACGCCGCCGCACGCGACACCGCTTCCGATGGCTCGAGTGGGGGAGGAACGAACTAATGCAGACTCGTTTGCCGGTGAAGGCGATCGTTAATTTCTCCCACGCGGGCAATCGGCCCTACGAGGAAGACCACACCCTGGCGTTGCAGCAGAAGGGGATCTTCGTCGTTGCGGATGGGTTTGGAGGACCGAGCCCGGGTAAGGCCGCTTCCCGTTCGGCGTGCGAGGGCGTGCGCGACTTTCTCGACAAAGAGGCCGGCGATCTCGATGCGACTCTTCCGTTCGTTTTGAGAAGTTACTTCTCGCTCGCGGGCAACGTGCTCTTCAATGCGCTCGTTTACGCCAACATCAAAGTCCTGCACCTGAACCGCGAAAAAAACGTGCATGAAAAAGGGGGAGCCTCGGTGCTGGCCGCCTTCATGGACGGGGACTTGCTCGCGCTCGCCAATGTGGGCGCCTGTACGGCTTTCCTCATTCGTGGGGGAAAGCCCGTCGAACTCGTCACGCCCCGGACTTACGGGCGCTTGGCCAATCCATTTACCGACCGAGCCACCGATGACCAGCAGGTCCCTCTGATGGCTTTAGGGATGTCAGATGACCTGGAACCGGAGATTTTCGAATACCGAATCCGGCCTGGCGACTGGCTGGTTCTCCAGACGGATGGCGTACCGCCGCCACTTCTGGGGGCTTTGGCCACTCAGCAGGCAAAGAAGCAGCCTGCGCCCCGGGCCAGTGATGAGATTAATTCCATTTTAAAATCAAGCACTTACATGGATAACGCCTCGGCGATGGTGATTCTTTTTTAAATATCGAGGAGCCGGCTTGCAAAACGGCCTATATTTGACTAAATTTGTCGGTTTTTGCTATGCTTTTAAGACAGGGGTCAACTTATCGGGAGAGCACTCCGATAGGTGGGATGGGGAAAGGAGCCAGACTCGCATGAAGAATTGGAGAGCACGACTGCGCAGGGTGATGCGTGACCGTCGAGGACAGTCGACGACGGAATACATTCTCATTCTGGCCGTCGTTGTCATGGTCGCCTTGAAGTTCAAAGAACAGTTCCGCGGAAGACTCGAGGGAGCCGTCGAGAATCTCGGACAGAAAATCGATGGAGCGATTTCCGAAGAGTGATCGCCGAACATCCGCGGGTACCCAAGGAAAGGGGAAGCGATGGTCAAAAGACAGCAGTCGGGGAAACCGTCGAAAAATTCCGAACCTTCTTCCTCGCGCGCCCTTCCGGCGCGCTCGAGTCGTTTGCGGCGCGGTCGCCGTAGCCAGTCCGGTCAAGCCACCCTCGAATACATCCTGCTCCTCTCGTTCGTGCTCTCGCTCGCCATCGGCATGTCGCGCACGTTCATCACGAATATCGATCGCGGGATCCGCCGCTTTGGCGCCCAATTCGAAAAAGATCTGAAGACAGGGAGGGCGCCGCTGAATGTTTGGCAGAATTAAGTACGCGCTTACCTTGCTTCGCGAAACATCCGGCCCGCGCCGGATCAGAAATAGCAGTG
>JBEIOW010000057.1:0-8496 GCA_040377385.1 Bacteriovoracaceae bacterium
ACCTGGACCGCCAACTTCACCACCCTGCCCAAGCACCCGATCACGCAAGGCGTCGCGCCGTTCTCGATCTACGACGAGTGGTACTACCACATGCGCTTCCCCGAGGGGATGAAGGGCGTCACGCCGACGGCTTTGTCATCCATGCGGTGAGGCGCGGCCTTGAGCTTCGTGATCACCTTGGGTTTAACGGCTTCCCAGACCGGCTTGGTGTTGCCGGAAGTACCGAAATCTTCCTTCATCAGGAGCCAGAGTCCGTGATTGACGGTCTTTGGCCGGCTCACGAAGTACTGCACCCAGTCCGTCACGCCCGTGTCGCGGAGAAACTGCGCGTAGGCTTGGTCGTAATCTTGTCCGCGATTCATATGCGGACGAATCAGCGGTTCGAACACGGATCCCAGAAGCTGCGGCATCACGTAGTCGGTCATGCCGCGGATTTTGGTCGCAGAGGCCCAATCGTTCTGAAGTTCGAAGTTGCGAACGCCGAAGTCCTTCGCGCACTTGCCGTCACCGCCGATCCCTTGGATCGCGGTGCCGCCTCCGAGAAGCGTTTTCACTTCCGCGTAGCGCACGGCCGCGCAGATCGTGTCGTTCTTGAAGGCTTTCATGTTGAAGCTCACGGCGTCTTTGTAAGCCGGAAACTTCTGGCGCCATTCAAAGCGGTTTTTGAATTGGCCCTTGGCCAGGCCCCAGAGGGGGAGAATGTTGTACTTCACGTGGCTGTGCGAATCGACGAGCCCCGGGAAGATCAGGTCGTCCGTTTCCATGAGGAGGCCGCCGGCGGCAGGCGCTTGCTCGGAGATCGAAGCGATCTTCTCGTCTTTGATGGTGAGATAGACTTTGCGGGTGGGCTGGGAGGGAAGAAACCCGCTCACGACCCACGTCGGCGCCGGTGCCGCACCTAGGGCGGGCGCGATCGGGCCCAGCACCAGGCTTGCGAGCAAAGGAAGTGCGATGCAGCGGGTAGAACGTGAAGATGAAAAGTTCATAGCGGCTTTATACCGCTATAGACGCATTGCGTCAATTTAAGCTGTAAGCGATTTTGTCGGATTTTAGTTAGATCGATAAAATGCTGATTTAATTGAACTTAATCGGCGAGCTCAGAGTCCGGGTTGGAGGGCAAACAGGGCTAGAGCGGGATTCAGCTTTCCACTGGGGCGAGCCGAGGGCAGGACGAAGTTTCGGCAATCCCCGGCGCGCAGGCTCGAGGAGGCGCTCCAGTCGGAGTTAAAGACGCTGCCGTAGTACTTGGCCGCATCGGGACTGTCCATCAGGAGGGCGGTCTCGCGATTGTTGAGCACGGAGTTTTGCGTTCCGTTCACAGAGCTGACGAGTACCCGCTTGCCGTCCGCGATCATGCCCTTGTTGTGAATGTAGGTGATGTCGAGGTTTTTGAGGCTGACGATCTTTCCTTGGATCGAGATGCGGCGACGAGTGGCTTCTGCGCGGAGGTAGCACACCGTCTCGAGGTTCTTCTTGCTCGCGGCCGCTGCTTTTTCGGAATCCTTCGTATTCCCCGTGGTGTTGCTCGTCACGCTGAAGGCGGCCTCATCGTTGAGCAGAACGCGAACAGCGACCCCGCGTGCAGCGGCATCGAGGAGGCCTTCGACGAGGGGGTTGATCGCCGCATCGTCGGCCGAGGTACGCCAGTAAAGGGGAAGGCTCATGAAATTGAGTTCAAAGCTTTCACGCGCCTGGTCCATCATCCGAACGAGTGGTCCATCTGCGTTCGGAGAGGTGATCAAAGAGACAGCTCCAACCTGTCCGTTACCGGCAGGAATGGCGCGAGGTTGGCGAGCTTCAGACTGCGCGGTTTCCGCGGCATCTCTGATGCTGGGAACGCCTTCTTTCAGCACATCGACGATGTCGCGCTTGCTGGGGTTGGAGTCCTCTTCCCAGAGTTTCGTCATCGTTGCGGCGATCGCGTTTTGAGTGACGGCGACGTGCCATCCACGATTGCCTTTATTACCGGCGTTTGGATGCGCGCCGGGTGAGAAATTCTCTGAAGCCATGTAGACCGTCTTGCCGTCGACGACCAAGTACTTGGCGTGATTGAAGACAAAGCGACGGACGGTCGGGCTCTGGCTGCCTTTCGTCATCAGAAAAGCTTCGTTGCCTGCTTTCTTGGACTGCTTCATCGCCTGCACGATGGCCTTGAGGACATCGCTGCCGTTGCGCGAAAGCCCACCGACGGGATCGCCTTCGACCAGCATCTTCACCGCGACGCCGCGACGGATGAGCTTGATCACCTGATCGCGGATCACCGGGCTCTTGAATTCGTAAATATTGATGAGGACTTCGCTGCGGGCTTGGTCGAGCGTATCGAGGAGGAACTTCTGTCCGTTGTCGGGAGAAACCCCGAAGCGGGCGTTCGTCTCAGGTCGTGCAGCTTGAGAGGGGGTCGCTCCGGTGAGGAGGAAGGCTGCTGCGCAGGCGACGTACAGAGCGGCGGAGCGGAAATCCATTCCATTGTTTTGCTTCATGCATCTCCCGGGGCTTAGAAGGCACTCGGCCTTCTCTCGTTCAGCGCCGCCAAAAAACCAACGCTGCATCCGCAGTTTAGGCTGAACCCGAAGGATCCGGAAAGGCTCCCCGGTTAGAATTCGGTCAGGCCTAATGCCGCTTTGCGGCTCGAGAGATCAGAATAGTCGACTTAACGACTGTGCCTGGATTGTAAATCCGTAGCGATTTTGAAGGTCTTTCGACTGACTCGTGAGGTCAAGAGAAGGTCGTGGGGTTCGATCCGTCATCCTAGAGTGGCGAATGGGATCCATCTGCGCATAGCGTCATTTCGGGGTTAAATGTCATCCTCCCCAACCTGTAGTGGTCAATCCTTTGTCGAGGCCTCTATTAGTGCCGTCAGATGATCAGTCCGCCTGATGGGTGGCGATTTGCGTTCGCGCGATGACTGGAGTCCAATTGAAGGAAGATGAGTCGGAAGTTTGCACATGTCCTGGGTTGGATCGGCATCACGTTAGGCGCGGCCTGCTCTGCGCAGGCAGACGAATTGTCCCTTCAAATCACGCCGATCGTAGGCTTTGAACGCGTTGTGAGAAGTGATCCCGAGCCTTACGCCAAGTGGCGCGTCGTTTATGGGGCGGGAGTGATCGCGGGTTACCGGATTCTGTCGGGTGAGCTCGAGGCGACTCGCGGGACCGATTCCGAGACGTTTCCTCTGCAAGGGATCGAGGATCGCTATCAAGAAGACCGTTTGAAGCTCGGCGTGCGCACCGAGGTCGACCTTTCGAGCTTGCTGGCGGCGTACTTTCGCCTCGGCGGCCAGGCTTCCCGCGGCAAACGCGAGCGCACTGAAGCGGGATCAACAACGACAACGTGGACGCCGATCAAAGCGGATCCTTACCTCGGGGCGGGGCTCCGGATTCAGGCCGGAAGCGCCCTCCAGCTCCAGGCCGGACTGACCGTGGTCTTTCGACGCTTCCCACATATGGAAGACAACGAGTACCAGACGAGTTTCGGCGTGAACATCCAGCTCGGTTCCGCCGGCCGCTGACGGTTCTGCGCTCGATTCTTCTCTGGGTTCACGTTAGCTTCGCTCCCATGAAATTCGTCTTCGACTTCGATGGGGTACTCACGGATCAGACCGAAGAAGCGCATCGCGTCCGCGAGCTCCTCGCTCAAGAATTTGCGAGGGAAACGGCGCTTCCGCTGGCTCAAGTGGAAGAAGCGCTGCGGGCAGGTGAGGCGGCACTCAAGGCGACCCCGTGGAAATATGGCTGGAGAATCAACGGCCGCTTAAGCGCGTTCTCGGATGAGGATCTTTTTGTCCGCGCTAGCGCGCTCGCCCTTTGGGTAGAGCTGACCGACAACTCTTTGCGCCGCACCCTCTTGGAGCGTGGAGCGGCGAGTCCGGTGGATATCGCGGAACGGGCCTACCAAGGAATGCTCGAAGAGACTCGGCGGGGGGAAATGAAACCGCTTGAGGACGCGTCGAAAGGAATTCTCGAGACGCTCGTGGCGAAAGGTCACGAGATCGTGATCGTCTCGAATTCAGGGACCGACCGAATCCTCAATATTTTGGACCGCGCAGGGATTGAGCCGGGACCACGCCTGCGCGTGCGGGGTGGCGCAATGAAGTTTGCGCTGGGCGACCGCTCGGAGACGTTCATGGTCGGACACTATCCGGTTGAGATCGATCGCCCTCACTTCAAGAAAATCCTGTTTGAGGAGCTTCCCCACGTCGCGATCGGCGATGTGTTCAGCTTGGATCTCGCTTTGCCCGCGCATCTCGCGAAAACGGACGATCGCCTTCGCGGGCTTCGCCTGTTTCTGCGTACGCGTCCTTACACGCCGGCATGGTCTCGGGACTGGTGCCTGGGCGCGGGCAATTCACAGCCGGATCGCGTGACATTCGAGGCGATTGAAACGCTCGATCCGCTTCTCGCACTCAGCTGAGCGGTTTCAGTAAAGCCCGACCGCAAGCCAAAGAGGTTCTTGCGTGATCCGGAACGGAAATCCCAGGATCCGAGTAACCTCGGGATCGTCGGCCCTGGATTGCAGGCGGCCGGGTTGGATCACGGGCTGAAGTCCTCTTCTGGAGAACTCGCACCGTTGCGCGCGACTCCAGACGGCCTCGAAGAGGGCTTCGGCGGAGACGCCCATCGCGGCGGCAGCCCCGGTGCTGAGACCGATTAAGATTTTTCCGCGGCCTGAGCCCTGCAGTTCGACCTGGACACTCCAAACTTCGGAGATCCTCGGCTCCGGGAGGGAAAACCCGGTCTGCCGCGAAGGGAGGCCCAGTTCAGGCTTAGGTTCGGGGACACGTTCCACGAGCTCGTCAATCAAAGCTGAATGAAGGCTTTCCAGAAGCGCGTTCCATGGATTCATCCGATTCCCCTCCCTTCGCAGGATCTTCTCGCGGAGGGCGCGTGCGGGCAAGAAATGCCCATCCCACACTGCGGAAACGAGGGTAGAATCGAGGAACGAATGAACACTTCCTTTCACGGTAATCTCGTCGGCGGCTCCTCTCTTCGTTCACGAACGTTCGCATGGTTTTCGGTGGGGCTATTGGCCTCCATCGGATCCACGCTCAGCGCGCACGCCGCGGTTCCGAAAGGAGGTCTCCTGTGCCAGCAGCTTCCGGACCTTTTCGCGTTCTACGCGTCCCAGCACTACTCGCAGCCGAAGCTCGACGATTCGTTGAGGGCTAAATCCATCGATCAGTTCGTCAAGCTGCTCGATCCCTCGAAGACGACTCTGCTGGCGAAGGACGTGGATCGGGTGAAGTCCGAAATGGGCAAGCTCTACAAGACTCTCGAAAAAGGGGACTGTCGCCCTCTGGTTGAGGTCTTCAAGCTCGTGAGCCAGCGCACGAAAGAAAGCGAAGACTTCGTCCGCCTTCTGCTCGGAAAGAGCTACAAAGTTGATGACGCCGCGACCTTTAAGTCCGATCCGGACAAGCGCGACTACGCGAAAACCGAAAAAGAGCGGAATGATCTCCTGGCGGCACTCGTTCACTTTCAGGTTTCCAATTCATTGATCTCGCGCGCCGAGAAATCGGAAGCCGAGAAGATGGCGAAGTCCAAAGAGCAGATTCTCCACCGTTATGAGCTCGCCACGAAACGCGTGAACGATCGCGGCGTGGATGAGTATGTTTCTGTGTTCGCCGAAGCTTTCGCTCGCGCGCTTGATCCTCACTCGAGCTACCTGCCCAAGGACGAAATGGAAGACTTCCAAATCCAGATGCAGCTCTCCTTGGAAGGGATCGGCGTCTCGCTCTCGAACGCGGACGGCTACGTCACGGTCGAGGAAATCATCCCTGGCGGGAGCGCGGATCGCGCGAAAGCCCTCATGCCCCAGGACAAAATCACCGCCGTCGCCGAAGGCGAGAAGGGGGAGCCGGTCTCCGTCATCGATATGGACCTTCGCGATGTCGTGAAGAAGATTCGCGGCAAGAAGGGGACGAAGGTCAAGCTGACGATCCTTCGCCAAGGGACCAAGACCGAGACTTTCACGGTCACGCTCGCGCGCGACAAGGTGGATATGTCTGATCAGGCTGCGAAGATCTTCTTTGAGAAGCGCAAGGTCGGAGACAAGACCTACAAGATCGGCATCCTCGATCTGCCTTCGTTCTACGGTGGGCGCGATAAGAACGCACGCTCCGGCTACCGGGACGTCAAGCTGGCGCTCGAGAAGGCCAAGAAAGAAAACGTCGATGGCCTGATTCTCGACCTTTCTCGCAACGGTGGCGGCCTGCTCGACGATGCGGTTCGGATCTCCGGATTGTTTCTCCGCAAGGGCAACGTCGTGGCGACTCAAGATACGCGTCGTACCAAGGAGATCCTTTCGGACGATGACGAAGGCATCACCTACTCGGGTCCGCTGATCGTGCTGACGACGCGCGGGAGTGCCTCGGCCTCGGAGATTCTGGCGGGCGCGCTGAAAGATTATAACCGTGCGTTGATTGTCGGCGGAGACCACACCTTCGGTAAGGGCTCTGTGCAGGTTTTCCAAGGCTTGCCGGGAGACCTCGGCGCGATGAAGGTGACGACCGGGATGTTCTTCCTCCCGCGCGGAGTTTCCACGCAGCACAGTGGGGTGGCTTCGGACATTGAGCTTCCGTCGGCTTTTCTCCTGGATAACTTCGGCGAGAAGTCGCTCGACAACTCGCTGCCCCCATCGAAGATCGACTCCTTCGCTTCGATCGGCGACGCGAACTATGCGGCCACGGACCCCCGTCGTTGGAAGCCGCTCGATGGCGCGACGATCTCTTACCTCGCGGAGGCCTCGAAGAAACGGGTCGCGACGGACCCCAAATTCCTAGAAGCGGCCAAAGAACTTGAGGAAGCTAAGAAGAACCAAGGAATCGTGAAGGTCGGCGATCTTCGGAAGCGGTCCGAAGAGGATAAGAAGAAAGTGGACGCCGAGAAGAAGAAGAACGCCGGACGTCGCAAGCGTGGCGTTGATCTCGAAGTTCCGCAGGTGCAGGAGAGTCTTCGGATTATGTCTGACTGGCTCGCGCACAATGAAAAAGGAGCGGCGCCCTTGGGGCAAACCGCTCCTTCAGCAAATCTGAAATCGAAAGCCGACTAAGTCCGCTTTCGTTTACCGCTCAAGCCGAAGCCTGGGTCCTTAGAGGACTCAGGCTTTCGCGCTTTTAGAAGTCTTCGCGGCGGATTTTTTCGCGCCGTTCTTCTTCTGAAACGCAGCCGTCATCTCGAGATAACGTCCGCTCGCGAGCAGCTCGCGCGTAATGCGGTGAGGACGCGTCGGCTCGTTATTGATCGGGCTAACGATCACGGCAGGGGTCTCCAGCTGATAGGCAGCGGAGTAGCGGCGCATGTTGCGGCGGCTTTTAGTTACTTTCTTCTTAGGAACAGCCATTTACATCATCCTCCAACGGAATGACCGGGTATAGACGATCGCCCGGCGCCGCGCAAACCCTTTCGGGCGGAAGTTAGGGGCTTTCGACCGGAGGGACGAGCCGCAGGACAGGCCGGGGCGGGGCTGAAGGGGGAGTGGGGGGCTGGGTCGCGGTGTTAGTCGCTGGATCGGTGTCTGGTTCACGATCTCCGGATGGAAAGGGATCGGGAATGGCCGTCCAATCAATCCGCATCTCGAGGTCCGTGAGCAGGCACTTTTCGAGACGCCGAAGGAACGGGCGGAGGTCCTGATTGCCTTCCGGAATAAAGGCGATCTCGTTGCTGCGATCTCCAAAGACCGGGTCCCAGCCTTTTCCGAGATCCGGATGCTCGTCGAGCGCCCACTGGCGGTCCTCTTTGGGAAGACAGGCGATCCAGGGACCTTCCGGCGCAAGATGGAGGACGGAGGGCCCACTCAGACTCAAGGAAATTGCGGTCTGGTTGCGGCTCGCGAGCCAAACCTGGCCACAAGCGCGCAGGATGCCTACGGGCCAGCGGCCGAGCGCCTGATGCAAGCGCTGAGGGTGGAAAGGGCGTTTCGCTCGGAAAACATACGGCGAGCTTTGTTCGATCAAGGCCTTCCAGCCGGCGCTTTTTGGGGTTTCTTCCGGAGAATAGAGCCGGCGATCCAGCCACTGCGGAAGCTCTTCGAGGAGCAGGCGATTGCCGGGATCGAATTCAATGACCGGAGCTCGAACCTGGAGCTTGCGGATCACGGTCAGGAGACGCGCGCGCTCCGCCGGGAGAAGGCGGTCTAAGTCGCGAATCAGCAGCAGATCGCAGAACTCAATTCTCGCGACCTCGGCCTCCAGAGTCTCGCTGTCTTCTTCTCCGAGCTGATTTTTCTGTCCAAACAGCTGCCAGAAAGCGGGAGCGTCCAGCGCAGTGACCACTTGGTGGAGGCGGGCGCCTTCGATCGGGATCGGGCTCTGCGCATGAAATCCTTGAGAAACGAGGAAGCCATCGGAGTCCTCTGGGAGCTCAAGCCAGATGGAGCGGGCTTCGGGAGCATCGGCGACCGCGTTTTCGAGACCTTCGACGAAGGCTTCCAAGAGCTGGAGCTCCGGATCGGCGCCCAGGATGGCTTTACTCCAAGGAGGGCAGCGCAGGAGGAGAGCAC
>JBEIOW010000133.1:0-6009 GCA_040377385.1 Bacteriovoracaceae bacterium
TTCCCATAAGCTTCCCTACTCCTCAAAATCAGAAGGGCGATCCCTCGCGGGGTCGCCCTTTTTTTATAGGAATCGCAAATATCTGACTGCTTCGTTGCGCCTACTGCGCCGAAGGTGCGCTCAACCGAAATAATAAGCCCCGAGCAACACCAACCCCAGCATCGCCGGAAAAGCCTGCAGCCAAAGGATGCGCTTGCTGAAGGTCATCGCGCCGTAAACCCCGACGATCACGACGAAGAGAAACGTGTAAACCAACAGCGGCAGGTCGCCCTTCATGCCCGCATAAATCAGGCCCAGCGCGAGCGCGAAGTTATAGACACCCTGATTCGCAGCGAGGATCGCCGTCTCGCGCGCCTTTTCGGGACTGTTGCGGAAGGTTTTCAGCCCGAGCGGCTTTTGCCAGAGTAGCGTCTCGAGCGCAAAGAAGTAGAAGTGCGTGATCCCGGAAAGAACCGCCAAGAGGCGAGCGATCAAGAAAAGGACATCCAAAGTCGTCAGCGTGCTTTCCATGGACTTACCCTTCCCCGGTGAGGCCGCGTCCGCGGATGCCGAGTTCCTTCATCTTGAGTTGCAGACCTTTGCGCGAAAGACCGAGCTTTTCTGCCGTGCGCGTGACGTTCGATCCCGTTTCGTCGAGCGCACGCTCGATCAGCTCGCGTTCCACGTCCTGAGTCTTCCGACGCACGATCTCCTTGAAATTCTCCAGATCGCCCTCGGTGGGCGAGCTCGGCTTCATGGACGGCATTGAAGCCGATCCACCCCGAACCACGCCCTCGGGGAAATCCTGAATCCGGATGCGCTGGCCGTCACACATCAGGACGGCGCGCTCGATCACGTTTTCGAGCTGCCGGATGTTGCCCGGCCAGGAGAAGTTCCGAAGGATTTCGAGCGCCTCCGGCGTGATCTCCTGCACATCGCGCGCGAGCTTGGCGTTGAACTGCGCAAGAAAGACACGTACGAGCGGCTCCACATCCTCACGTCGATCGCGGAGCGGAGGAATTCGAATCGGCACGACGTTCAGCCGGTAAAAAAGATCCTCGCGGAAACGTCCCGCACGCACGTCCGCATCCAAATCGCGATTGGTCGCGGTGATGATGCGAACATCCACTCGAGTGGGAGTCACCGCACCGACGCGCGTGATTTCCTTCTCTTGCAGAACACGCAGCAATTTGACCTGCATCTCAGGCGGCATCTCCGCCACCTCGTCGAGGAAGAGTGTGCCTTCGTGCGCGAGCTCAAAGCGCCCGGGCTTGGCGGTCACCGCGCCCGTGAAGGCGCCGCGCTCGTAACCGAAGAGTTCGGCCTCGATCAGATTGGAAGGAATGGCGGCGCAGTTGATTTTGAGGAAGGGCTTCTTCGAGCGATCCGAACGCCGGTGGATCTCGTAGGAAACAAGTTCCTTGCCCGTTCCGCTCTCGCCGAGCAACAGCACTGTCGAAGGCGAGGCCGCAATCTTATGGATCATGCCGAGCACGCCCTGGATGGCGGCGGAGCGCCCCACGAGCGCGCCTGGATCGAGCGAAACATCCGAGGACAAAAGCGTAGGCTCTTTTTCGCTCGCCGCCCGGGTCTGCACGGCTTTGGCGATGACGTTGAGTAGTTCCGTCTGATCGAAGGGCTTGGTGATGAAGTCGAACGCGCCGGCCTTGAGCGCCGCCACCGCGCTCTCGACGCTACCGAAAGCGGTGATCATCACGACCGGAACATCCGGGCAGGATTTCCGAACGCGCGCCAGCACGTCCATCCCCGTCAACTCGGGCATCGAGAGATCCGTCACGATCGTATCGAATGCTTCATTCTCGATGGCCTGGACCGCGGCCACGCTCTCGTTGAACACCGTCACTCGGTAGCCCGCGCGCTCCAGCATCGCCTGGATCACGAACGTGATGTTCTTCTCGTCATCGACGACGAGGATACGGGGGGCAAGGATCTGAGGAGCGCGGGAAGAGTCCATCATGAGCTTCCTTCAGCAGTAACCCCGGAAGCTTCCGCCGGCAAGTAGACCGAGAACCTCGCGAAACGTCCCTCCTCGCTCGACACCTCGATCCGGCCCCGATGCGATTCGACAATCTTCTGGGAGATGGAGAGACCTAGTCCCGTTCCGCTCGGCGTCGTCGTGAAGAAAGGGATGAAGAGCTTCTTGAGGTTCTCCGCACGGATGCCAACTCCGTCGTCTTCCACACTCAGGCAGGCTTCGCGGCGCCTTCCGGTTCCGACCGTCGTGAGCGAAACGCGGATCAGACCGCGCTCCCTACCCTGCAAAGCCTTGATCGAGTTCTGCACCAGATTGAGAATCACCTGCTTCAGCTTTTCCGGCGACCCCATGACTTCTGCCTTCGGTCCGGCGACGTCGAAATCAAGGACGACCCCAGCGGGCAAAGTTGGACGAAGAAGTTCGAGCGTGCGCGCGGCAAGCGCCCGAAGCTCAACCCGCTCTGCGAGCGGCGCTTCGGATTTGGAGTACTCCAGAAATTGCGTCACCACCCGATTGAGACGATCTACTTCCTCGACAATCACCTGAAGAAAGCGACTCTCCGGTCGACCCGACTGGGGATCCAAGTACTGGGCGGCTCCCTTGATAGCGCCCAAAGGATTCCGAATCTCGTGCGCAAGTCCTGCGGCCATTTCGCCGAGCGTAGCGAGACGTTCCTTCTCGCGGCTGCGAACGTAGACTTCCATGTTCCGGAGCGTGCGCGCGGCTTGTTCGAAATAGGGATAGATCACCTGAAGCAGCGCCCAGTTTCCCGACCAGGGCTGCGGGGGCTCCTTCACCGAGAGAAGCACGAATCCGAGGACCTCATCCGCGTCGAGCAAAGGAATGAGGAGATTTCCTCCTAAGGCTTCGAGCGACTCGAGAAGTCCTTTCAACCGGGCCCGACGGGTCCGGCTCGCCGAGCGCTCTAGCTCGGCTTCGAGCAGCGTATCAAACAGAATAGGAAGATCGCCCTTTGCGCGCGCGCGCAAGCAGGCCTCGATGAGCGGATTGCCCGCGAGGACCTCGCGTACCTCCGGCTGCGCGATCGGCTCCGCACCTTCGTCGGTCACAGGAAACTCATGGAACGCCGAGCGCCGATAGAGCGTTCCATCTGCCTGCAGAACAAAAAGCGCAACCGCCCGCGGTCGCACGACCCGCTCCACGAAAACCCGGATCGCCGAGAACAAGGCTTCCGGCTCCAAGATTCCGATCAAGCGCCGCTGGCCCTCTCGCAGGAGCGCCTGGAGGCGTAGGTTTTTATCGGCAAAATAGCGCTGCGCGAGGAACGCTACCGCAGCCCGCAGGGGATCGAGCACCATCGTGATCAGAATGGACACGATGAACGAGTTCAGTAGGAAAAGCGCTGGATTGTGCGCGATCCAGCGGAAGAGCAAGGAGTAGATCCCGGTCAGCGTCAGCGCGATCGTGAGAATCACGATGAAGCGCGCAAGAATGGCGCCGAAGTTGAGCAGTCGTTGTTGCGTGATCGCCTGGCTCAGAAAGAAGAGATAAACCGTCAGCGCCACGTTACCGATCACCGGGATCACGTCACCGAGCCACGGAACGTGATCCATCACGGAGGTCGACAGGGTGACGAGCGCGCCGATGTAGATATAGATGCGCTTATCGCCCAAGCCCACCGAAGGGGTCTTTCGCGCGATCGGCTCGCTCCGGCTTTCTTGCCGGCGCAGCCGCAGATCCCGGATCATCAATCCGAGCACCTGCAGAACGATGAATCCCGGAACGAAGAACACGACCTGCCGAACCCAGTTCGTGGAATCCCAGCCAAAGACGAGGACGGGCGTCAAAATCACGCTGAGCGCCGTGGCGAGCGCGACGCAGACCCGGCTCAGTCGATCGTAGACTCGCACGATTTGTCGGATCAGCAGCAACGCCGCCGGCGTGATCCAGAGATTAAAGAAGAGGTGAACCCGGTAGAAGTCCTGACTCTGCCAAAGCTCCGCCATGAAGAAGAACAAGGCCCAGGCGGAGAGCAACGAGCTGAAGATGAAGAAGCTCAGAAACAGGGTGTTCCTGAAGTTCCGCGCTAATACGGAAATCCCGAGGGCGAAGCTGAGAGAAGCCACGAGCAGTGCGGATTGGCCCAGAATATCCATGGGTTCCCTCTGCTTACTACAAACTGGCCCCTTTCAGTGTCCTTCGTTGGACCCTAGGCCTCGAGAATCATTCGCTTAGCCCACTTCTTCAGAACAGATCCTGAGGGACCCACCGCTCTTTACTCGTCAATTCAACCCATTGGATCACTCCAAGGACACGGAAAGGGGCCAGTTTGAGGGTGACAACCCTCTGGAATAAATCAGCATTTCGCCCCTCCCAACGGCTTTGTCGCGCTTCTGTCCGTTCCACCCAGCCCGGCAACGATCTGGCCTCAATTCCTGCCCGCAATCGACCGAAAAGGACAAAGTATGACGGCGTCGCAACCTACTTCCCGGTCCTCGCAACCCACCCGGTCCAAGCACTTCCGCTTCAACCCCGTGGAACTCGCCATCTTTACCGGAATCTCTCTCGTGCTCACGCACCAGCTCTATTCCCTGTTCTACGACGGTTACGGCTCTTCCACGGCCTCACGCCTCGCGCAGCTTCCGACGGTCGCTTGGGACAAGGGCGCGGATGCGTCCGGGCAAGCTGTCGCCCCGCTCTTCCTCAGCTACGAGCTCAAATGCGATCAAACCGTTGAAGAACGGACTACCGCCGGCAAGTTCCGATTGGCCGGAGCAATTTGCGGGAAGGCCGAAGCAGGCGACCGCAAACCCGCGAGCGCGACGGGTCTCGTTGACGTGCAGGTCATGAACTTGGCCAACAAATTCACCGCTACGGTCTTCACCGATGGCGTCGCAGCGAAGTTCTCTACGGACTACGTGCCGCTCAACTTGGGCAAGAACCCGATTCGCATCGAGTTCCGCTACTCCAATGGCGACACCGTGACTAAGAACTTCATGGTCGAAAAGACCGAGAACTAAATCCTATCTCCGCGACTTCTTCTTTTTGGAACTGCGCCCGGCGAAGGCGGCTTTCTTTTTCGCCGGCGTCCTAGCCTCCAGCTTCTCGACCGTCGCCGCGAGCTTCTTCTGCTGCTCCATCAATCGATCCACCTCTCCCTTCAGAAGAGTCACGGTTTCCGGAACCCCTCCGGCCTCCCGCAAGTGATCCATCATCACGAGCGCCGCACGTTTCACTCGTCCATCCACGTCCAGGGCGTGAATCCGAGAGAGGATCGGGATCGCGTCCGCGCTGCCCGTATCGCCGAGCGCGGCTGCGAGTTTCATCCGGATACGGAAGTTCGGCTCGCTCGCCGCTGATTCCAGTGCCTTGAGGATGCGCTCACGCACCGCCGGCGAGGCCGTCTTCAGGATCTGACAGAGCGCCGAGAGCGCGGCCACCCGACCGTCCTCGCTTTTCTCAGGACGTGTCCATTCCAAGAGAAGCTCAAACGCCTTGGGTCGATCACCGCGCGCGATTTCGGGGAGCTGCGCGAGTGACGCAAAGACCGCTCCGCGGAACACGTCCACATAGCTCTCGCGCGAAGCCCAGGAGATGAGCTGGCGTTCGGTATCCGCAACGGATTCCGGGCGATCCAATGAATAGGGGCTCAGTCGAACCGCAGTCCAACTTAAGACCGCGCGCGCCTCGACGAAGTAGCTCGGATCCTTTTCCGCCACTCCCTTGAGCGCGCGCTCAGCATCTGAGGTCCGCACGTGAGCGAGCGCCTGCACGACCGCGCGGCGAGCTTTGGCGTGCGGTAGCTTCACGGCGCGAACTAGAGCCGCCTGCGCAGCTTCCGACGCTGAATGCTGCGCGAGAATTCCAGCGATCTCCGCCTGCACGCCCCAGAAAGGATCCTTCTCCAAGCGTTCCGCGAGCGCCTCCAGGACGGATACGTCGACGATCTTTCCGAGTTCATGCGCGGCTTCGATTCGCCCCATGCAGTCGCGGTCGTTCCGCAGCTGTTCGAGGAGCAGCTCTTTCGGGCGCGGGAACTTCATGGATTTCGGGATCGTGTGCTCAGGATCGAA
>JBEIOW010000201.1:0-4853 GCA_040377385.1 Bacteriovoracaceae bacterium
GCTATTCCCAGTCCGCTCAAGAGTTCACTCGCGTGCAAGATCGCGTGAACGGTCATTTGCCTTCTCGGGCCAACATCGGAATCGAGCCACCCCGCTCAGCAAACGCGCCGCGCGCGATCTTCTCGGAGATCTCGTAGCCCGCGTCGGCGTGGCGTGCGATGCCCATTCCCGGATCAGAATTGAGGACTCTGGAGAGACGTGCGTCCGCTTCCACAGTGCCATCCGCGACGATCACCATTCCCGAGTGAATCGAATAGCCGATTCCCACCCCTCCTCCATGGTGCAGGCTGACCCATGAGGCGCCATTGACCGAGTTGATCATGGCATTCAAAACCGGCCAATCCGCTACCGCGTCCGATCCATCCTTCATCGCTTCCGTCTCGCGGTTAGGGGATGCCACAGAACCACAATCGAGATGGTCGCGACCGATCACGATCGGCGCCTTAACTTTTCCTTCACGAACCAATCGATTGAAGAGAAGTCCCGCCTTCTCGCGCTGCCCGTAACCGAGCCAACAGATCCGCGCCGGCAGTCCCTGAAATGCGATGCGCTCACGAGCCATGACGAGCCAATGCTTCAACCCTTCATCTTCGGGAAAAAGATCCAGCAGCGCTTCATCGGTGACGCGGATATCTTCCGGATCTCCTGAGAGAGCGACCCAACGAAACGGCCCACGACCTTCGCAAAACTGAGGGCGAATGTACGCCGGGACGAATCCGGGAAAAGAAAACGCCTTCTTCTCAGGCACTCCGGCGCGAACTGCCATCGCGCGAAGATTGTTGCCGTAGTCGAAAACGTGAGCTCCTCGCGATTGGAATTCTACCATCGCTTCTACATGGCGACCCATGCTTGCGATCGACCGCTTTTGATATTCCGCTGGGTCCTTCGACCGAAGGACTTCCGCCTGCTCCAACGTCATCCCGTGAGGGACGTAGCCGTTCAGTTCATCGTGCGCCGAAGTTTGGTCAGTAACCAGGTCAGGGAGGAATCCGCGATCAAGCAGCTGCCAAAGAACTTCGGCGGCATTTCCAACGAGACCAATACTGACCGCGCGCTTGGCTTTCTTTGCTGAGTCGACCCGCCTGAGCGCATCTTCGAGATCATCCGCCATTTCGTCCAGATAGCGGGTCTGCAGTCTCCGTCGTGCACGAAGAGGGTCAATTTCGATATTGAGCGAAACCGCACCTGCCATCGACGCAGCGAGCGGCTGTGCGCCACCCATGCCACCTAATCCTGCGGTCAAGATCACCCGACCTGCAAGTGAGCCACCAAAATGCTGGCGTCCGGCTTCGGCAAATGTTTCGTAAGTGCCCTGAATAATCCCCTGCGTGCCGATATAGATCCACGAGCCCGCCGTCATCTGGCCGTACATCATGAGACCCTTGTCTTCGAGCTCACGGAAATATTCCCAAGTCGCCCACTTCGGAACCAACATTGAATTCGAAAGCAAAACGCGGGGAGCGTCTCGGTGCGACGGAAAAATCGCGACGGGCTTACCACTTTGGATCAGGAGCGTTTGATCGTCCCGAAGCTTACGGAGGGAGTCCACGATCGCGTCGAAGCTTTCCCAGTTTCGCGCAGCTTTTCCGCTCCCACCATAGACGACGAGATCTTCCGGCCGCTCCGCTACATCCGGATCTAGGTTATTCATCAGCATCCGGAGCGCGGCTTCCTGAACCCAGCCTTGGCAGGATTTCTCGGATCCACGCGGGGCACGAACGGTTCTAGGCTGGGATGAAGTCTTCATGAACACCTCGTTTTAAATCACGCTGCCAATAATACGATCGAGCGCGCGCGAGACGATGAGGCGCTTCACGACTTCGATTTCAACGTGAAGCGACCGGTCCTGCACATAGGGTTTCGATATTTTCCTGATCTCGGCATGCAACTGCTCGAGAGCCGGAGTCGTGTTCAGCGGACGCAGAAATTCAAATCCTTGCGCCGCCGCCAGTAGCTCCATGGCCAAAACACGAGTTGAGTTTTCAACGATTTTGGCCGCTTTTCGCGCTGCCCAGGCCCCCATGCTGACATGGTCTTCCTTGTCCGCCGAGGTGGGGATCGAATCCACGCTCGCTGGATGCGCGAGGGTCTTATTCTCCGAGACGATCGAAGCCGCCGCCACTTGCACGATCATAAAACCACTGTTCAAACCGCCTTCTTGAACCAAGAAAGCCGGGAGATCGGAAATCGCGGGATTGACGAGCTTCTCGAGACGTTGCTCGGAGATACTGGCAAGCTCCGCCGTTGCGATGCTGAGTAAGTCCATGGCGATGGCGACGGTCTGCCCATGAAAGTTCCCACCGCTCAACACCTGATCTGACTCCGGAAAAAGGAGTGGGTTGTCGGTGACGGCATTCATCTCGCGCTCAAGTACCTCGCGAACATAGGTGATCGCATCCCGCGAAGCGCCGTGGACCTGTGGAATACAGCGTAGACTGTAGGGGTCCTGCACCTTCCCGCAACCATCATGACTTTGCGCGATCGCGCTTTTTCGTCCCCGAGGCAAGAGAAGATCTCTCATCCTCTTGGCCGATTGAATCTGGCCCGGGTGGGGTCGAACACGATGGATATCGGCTGAAAAAGCGACGGGTGTCCCCCGTAGTGCTTCCAAGCTCAGCGCTCCGGCCGCATCCGAGACGTCACAAAGGTGTTCGGCTTCGAGGCACGCAAGCGCTCCAATGGAAGTCATGAACTGCGTGCCATTGATCAGCGCGAGCCCTTCCTTCGGCCCGAGCCGCAAAGGTTTGAGCTTGGCCGCCTTAAGCGCTTTGGCTCCGCTCATCACCTTGCCGCGAAAGTTTGCACTCCCTTCGCCAATCAGGACCAAGGCGAGGTGTGACAGCGGCGCAAGATCCCCGCTAGCGCCAACCGAACCCTGCTCTGGAATCTCAGGAACAATCCCTCGATTGAGAAGTTCCAAGATCATCTCGACCAACTTAACGCTGACGCCCGAATGCCCATGAGCGAGGGCAGCTGCACGCAGCAGCAGCATCCCGCGTGCGGCGGCGACTGAAATAGAAGGACCTGTTCCGACTGCGTGGGATCGGAGAAGATTGTATTGAAGCTGCTCAAGATCCTGTTTTGGGATTCGAACATTCGAAAGCAAGCCAAAGCCCGTATTGATTCCGTAAAACGTATCGCCCGACTTCACCTTTTTAAGTAAGAATCGGTGTGCCTTCTCGACCTTCAACTTCGCCTTGGGCGACAATCTGACCGGGCGGTGCCCCAGCACGATCTCACGGAAGTCTTCGAGTCGAAGCGGCTTGGCGCCGAGCAAGAACGGTTTTGCAGCTTTCATGAGCGACGCTTCCTCGCAGAACGGGCTTTCGTTTTCGGTTCAGCCGCGCGCCGGAGATCTTCAATCGCCTTTTTGCGATTCTTCTGGCCGAAGACCGCGCTCCCGGCGACCAGGATGTCGGCCCCCGCTGCGCGGATCGCTGCGGCGTTCTGCGGACCCACGCCTCCGTCGACTTCAATCAGAAATGCGCGATCTCCCCGCACTTCCGCGAGGCGGCGAATCTTATCCAGAGTGGATTCGATAAAGCTCTGGCCACCAAAGCCGGGGTTGACGCTCATAATGAGCACGAGATCCACGTCGTCGAGCACCTCTTCGATCACCGTCAGCGGAGTCGAGGGATTGATCGAGACACCGGCTTTTTTACCGAGCTTGCGAATCCATGCCAGTTGGCGATGCAGATGGGCGCTCGCTTCGGCGTGAATAGTGATGATGTCCGCTCCCGCTTCCGCGAACGCGGGGATCCAGTCTTCGGGTCGTTTCACCATCAGATGACAATCGAGGGGCAGACGAGTCACCCGACGAAGGGCTTCTACGACGATAGGTCCGATGGTGAGATTGGGGACGAAGTGCCCGTCCATCACATCGACATGAAGCCAGTCCGCGCCGCCTCGCTCGACGGTGCGGACTTCTTCCGCCAAGCGGGCAAAATCCGAGGAGAGAATCGAAGGCGCGATCCGGACGGACGGGGCTTTTTTTAGGCTCATTTCGAGGGTGAGCTTAGCGTAAGAGGGAGGGTCTTGCCACGACCGCGAAGGCCGTTCAGGAAGGAACCTGCTTCGACCTCTTTCTTCCCATCCCATTGGAGCGCGAGACATTCCACGGAACCCCTCAGCGTCCCAAGTAGAACCATTCCGTTTCGCTCAAAAAGCTTGCCCGGTTCGCCCTGAATGTCGCGACGCAGCTTCGCGCGCTTGACCTTCAGCCGTTCTGGAGCGCTCTCCGGTTCCATTTGAACCCAAACACTGCTTCCGGGCCATGGGTTCAGCGCTCGCACGCGACGTTCGAGTGTTTCCGCATCCGCTACGGAGCCATCCAACCACTCCATCTCTTTGTTCAGCTTCGATGCGTAAGTCACTTGCGATTCCTCTTGTGACTGACCGGTGAGCTCGCCTGACTGCAAGCCAGCCAAAGTCGGAGCCATGAGGTCCGCACCCAGAAGCGCTAATCGATCGTGCAGCGTGCCTGCGGTCTCGGACTCTTCGAGGCGCGTCCGCGCCTGCAGCAGGATATCTCCAGCGTCGAGTTTCTCGACGAGCTTCATCGTCGTGACGCCGCTTTCGGAATCACCCTCGAGGATTGCCCATTGGATGGGGGCGGCTCCTCGCCACCGCGGCAGGAGGGAGGAGTGGACGTTGATGCAACCGTGCTTGGGCAGCTCAAGCACGTTCTTCTTAAGGATCTGCCCGTAAGCCACGACGACGATCAGGTCCGGCTTCATCTCTAAAAGCCGCTCAAACTCGCCCGCTTGGGAGAGTCGCTCAGGCTGAAAGACCGGCAATCCGAGCTCTAGAGCGCGCTTTTTTACCGGTGACGCCTTCATTTCGAGGCCGCGACC
>JBEIOW010000486.1:0-2319 GCA_040377385.1 Bacteriovoracaceae bacterium
AGCGTCGGCGCGACGATCGCCAGATGAAGCTGCGTCGCAAGATCCCAGATCGCGCCACTCACGGTGGGGCGCATGAACTCCACTGTCACGAGCGCTTTACTAGAATCGCTCGTGACGCCCGTCACGCGATACTCTTCCATTCCCAGCGTCGAAGCATCACGCATCGCCGGAAAGACTTCCGTGCCGCCACTGCCGCTGCCGTGTTTGCTAGATTCCATCGACGTATCTCCTTCAGGCGGGACATCCCGCATGCTGTTCTTGACCCAGATGGGAATTCCGTTCGCGCGCGCGATCTGGATGCAGCGCGAATGCAAGACGCCCGCACCGAGCACGGCCATCTCTTCCATCAGATGTGCCGGGATCCTCGGCCAAAAGCGCGCATGCGGAACCACCCGAGGATCGGCCGAGAAAATGCCATCCACGTCGGTGTAGATCTCGCAAACGTCCGCGCCGAGCGTGACCGAAGGAGCGACGGCGGAAGTGTCGGATCCGCCGCGCCCAAGGGTCGTGACTTCTTTGGCCTCGCTCACCCCCTGAAACCCCGCGACGATCACAACCTTGCCCGCCTCGAGCGCCTCGCGCACACGGTCCCCGCGAATCCGGAGAATTCGGGCTCGACGATGACTGGCGTCCGTGATCACGCCTGTTTGGGAACCGGTGAACGACACCGCGCCGACGCCGCGATCTGCGAGCGCCATCGAGAGGAGCGCCATCGAGATTCGTTCGCCGGCGGTCAGCAGCATGTCCATCTCGCGGTGAGAAGGGGTTTGCGAAACTTGGTGGGCAAGTTCGATGAGTTCATCGGTGGTATCACCCATGGCGGAGACCACGACGACGAGCGAGTCCCCACGTGCGTGAGCCGCGGCGATCCGGTCGGCGACCTTGCGGATTCGCTCGGGATTCCCCACTGAGGTCCCGCCGAACTTCTGGATCACGAGTCGGGACGCAGCGCCTCCGCTCGTCTCGCGAGCAGGCAGCCGCGGGCGGGAAACGAGCGGTTTCAAAGCGGAATCAGCCATTCCCCTTGGTTATAGGAGGCCGCCGAGGCACAGGCAAGCCCTCCCCGAAGGCAATGAGTCGATCAGTCGCGAGTGTAGGCCACTTCCGCCGAGCGAGCCGCTTGGCGTCGCTTGAGGGAGACCTTCTTGGAACGGACCTGTGTTGCGCTGCTGGATTGCGGCTTACGACGCTTCACCGAAGCGGGACGCCGCTTAGGGTAAGGGGTATCGCGAACCTCAAGCGACGCCAGGCTCCGCGAACGGTCCACTGGCATCGGAAGCAAAACCTGCGTCCCGGCCCGAAGAGGGGTCTTCGGGGAGATGCGGTTCAGGTCCGCGATCGGGTCCACTTTGATGCCAAAGTGACGCGCGATTCGGATCAGGCTGTCACCCGGCCGCGCCTTATAGGTCAGGAACTGCACCTTTCTCGGATAGGACGCGTGGTTGTAAGCCTCGAGGAATTTATCCTTCACGCTCACCGGGAGCTTGATGCGGTAACCCTTCGCCAAAGGCGGCGTCACCCAGCGGAGAATATCCGGATTCAGGCTCTTTACGGTTTGGTAAGTCAGACCGGCCGCGGTCGCAACGTGCAGAAGATCCGCCGGGCTCTGAACTTCGACCTCGATCAGCTCGATGCCACTCGCCTCGCCCTTCTTACTGACTTGCGGAGTCGGAATCACGCGAGCCATGGGCTTGGATGGATCCGGGCGAAGCTCGGCTGGAACGCTGGCTTCATCCGTAGAGGCGACTCCGACCTGCGCGACGTCTTCCTGGGTGAGAATGGCTTCCAGGGTTTCTTCGCGAGGCACGCGCTCGGGTTTACCTTCGACCGCGCGCTCGACCTTCACGAGTTCGCCATCCCCGGCGACTGCTTCACCCTGATGAGGTTCGGCTCCGGATGCCCCGGAAGCCTTAAAGCCAAACTGCGTGCGGTTCTTCGCGACCAGGGCCGCGGCGATGATTTTCGGTACGTAATTGCGAGTTTCTGAGCGCAAATAGCGGTGCCGAGAGAGTGTCCAAAAATCCCGCGTGCCGTAGCGCTGAATGGCGCGGGCAACCTTGGCTTCGCCAGCGTTATAACCCGCCGAAGCAAGCTCCCAGCTCTTGAAGATGCCGTAAAGATCCTTCAGGTAGCCGACCGCCGCGATCGTAGATTTGTGCGTATCGCGACGTTCATCCACCCACCAGTTCACCATGAGACCGTAGCGCTTGCCGGTCGCCGGAATGAACTGCCATGGACCGACTGCTTTCGCGTGGGACTTGGCGTGGTTGTGAAATCCGCTCTCGATCATCGCGAGATAAACGAGATCTTCGGGCATGC
>JBEIOW010000147.1:0-5662 GCA_040377385.1 Bacteriovoracaceae bacterium
ACTCGGAGCGGCGAACGCCATTCCACCATTCACGGCCAAAAACATGAGGACGAGCACTTTCATAGGGATCTCCAGGCGGCCCTAATACTCATGTTAACGCATCATGTCAAGCTGACTTTCTAAGCGCCGTGACAACCGGGCCCACCGCCATGGAAGTCACGATTGCGGTCACCGCCAAGGCTACGAACAGTCGCTCGCCGATCAATCCGCTTTGAAGCGCCAGGTGCGCGAGTACGATCCCCATCGCCCCCCGGGCGTTCATGCAAAAGCCCACCGTCCAGGAATCGATGCGTGACATCCCTCCCCACCGGGCGGCCAAGGCGCAGCCGAAAATTTTGCCCGCAAAGGCGACCAAGAGGACGGAAAGGACGATGGGCCAAGCGAAGGCAGCGAGAAAATCCACCCGGATCGCCAAGCTCGCGATGAATACTGGAGCGAAGAAAGTGAGCGTGAACATCTCCAGCGCCTTGCGGTCGGCCTCACGGAACGCCTCGGATTCGCCGACCATCATGCCCGCGAGAAAGGCTCCGAGCAGAGCGTGCACCCCTACCCACTCCGTGAGCGCGGACGAGAAGAGCGCTAAGCACAAGACCATCGTCGTCACCTGCGCCGATCCGGCCGGGAAACGCGCGAGCACTCGAGTCACCCCGACTCGTCCCGCCGTCAACATCGTTACGACGATGACCACCGTCACCAAAACAGCCATGCCCCCCGAAAAATATCCGTGCGCACCGGTTTGTTGCGCGGCTCCCTGCGCGCCGAAGCCCACGAGAATCGAAAAAACGATCCAACCCGCGAGATCATCGACGATCGCCGACGCGAGCGTTACCGCCCCCACCGGAGTCCGGTAGAGTCCCAAATCCATGAGCGCCCGCACAATCACTGGCAGTGCCGAGATCGAAAGTGCGGTCGCAAACGTCAGGGCGAACGGCCAAGCCGCCTGGCCCGGCTCACGGCCGAAGAGCTCCGGGAACGCCAATCCACCTCCGACCCCGAGCGCGAACGGAAAAACCCATCCTCCGACGCTGACCCCGAAGGCGCTCTTGCGCATCGTCCAAACCAAAGATGGACGCATTTCCAGGCCCGCGACAAAGAGGAACATCGAAGCCGCGAGGGATTGGAATCCGGAGAAGAATACCGCGATGGCGCCACTGGTAGGAAAGAGCGCCGACTGGAGTTCTGGAAATAGCCGCCCCAGGAGCGTCGGTCCGAGAACGACTCCAGCGAGAATCTCGCCGACGATCGCCGGCTGCCTCACCTTGCGCGCCAGCTCGCCAAAAATCCGCGCGCCCGCGAGCAAGATTCCGAGCGAAAGAAAGATCAGGGCGAGGTCCGTGCTTTTCATGCGAGAAGGTTTCCGTACCCGCATTTTTCCTGGTGTAGATGGCTCAGGCAAGCCTCATTCGACGACGCATCACTTAAAATCCACGGACAAAACGATCGATCGCCTTGCGGTCTGACGGCGAAATGCGATGGCCATTCGGAGGCATCACTCCACTCTCCACCATGAAGCGGATCGTCCCTTGGTGCTGTCGCGTGAGCACGCCGCGGCCGCCGGGCCCTTCCCCACGATGACAGCCGGCACAAGCCCGGACGAGCAGGCCTTCATTGGCGGCACTCTCCTGATGACGAAAAGGAGTGGCTCCAACCAACCGAGGCATGGCGACGGGCTCAACCGGCCCGTAACTCCTGAGCCGCCGATTCCAGAAATGGAGGCGAGCCCGGTCCCAGAGCGAAATGGGCGCTGACTTGGAATTCCAGTCGGGACGAATCACCCGCGGACCGCTCGGATGACAAGCAAAGCAAGTGGCTCGATACTCGACTGGCTTCGCCAACGACCGCGCGTCCCTCTCAGTCGGGTCCAGCTGATGGAAAACCGCGCGCGGCGTTTCCCCGGCGGGAAGCTCGATGACCATCGCCAAGCGATCCCAGTCCTTTAAGGGATGATTCGCGGTTTCAGGTCCGAGGTGACTCTGACGCATCCACCAGATGTCGCGTCCCGCTTCGCGGACCCAGCTCACTTCATTGTAAACCGGGCCGCCTTCGGAGGTTCTCGACTCGCTCGACTGGAATCGAATCGGCCGCTCATCGCTCCAAAGGCACGCTAAACCAATCCCGAGTCCGCAGAAAGAAAGCAGGGTGATCGTCCCGAAGACTTGCATGGCCGTCTCTTCACCGTGGCTTTAGGAATGTTGCTTCGCAGTCCAGGTCCAACTCTTGGTCCGCGAAATTCAGCAAGCCGGTAATCCGCGCGAGTCCAGTGCCCCGACACCCAGCCCGACCACAGCTGGATTCGCTCGTCACGACTTTCAGATTAAACGCCTCCCCATCGGCGCTCTTCAAGACGAACGTTTCCACCGTCCGGAACAAGCTCGACTCAACGATAGAGGTGCCGGCAAGGAACGTCTTGTGTTGAAGCGGCGCCGGATCGTACAGGGCCTGCACGGTTCCGCCGGATTGGGTTTGGACAATGAGCTTCTGACCGCCCGAGGCTGCGCAGACGAGGTCCGCTGTAGCCGTCAGGGGGGCCATTCCCACCGCGGCCATGATCACTCCACTATAGATTCCGACAGATTTCTGATTCTTCATTTTCATCTCCTCGTTGTTCGCATGCCGATCACCTCGATCGACTTCGAAAGGAGGAATAGCGTGCAATCCAAGATCAATAAAACCGATTGATTTAATAGATCGATCGATCTATCTAATGCCAAATGAACCCCTTATTGAACCGTTCTGTGAACGGACCCCTCTCCTCTTCCCAACTCGAAGCCTTCTCCGCGGTCTGCCGCGCCGGAGGCTTCACGGAGGCTGCGCGACTCATTCACGTCACTCAATCGGCGCTTTCTCAGCGCATCCTCAATCTGGAAGAAAGCTTAGGGTCGACGCTGTTTCTGCGAGAACGCAGCGGTGTCCGGATGACCGAAGCGGCCGAACGCCTGCTTCGCTACTGCCAGGCCAAAGACGCGCTCGAAGCCGAGACCCTCCAGGAAATCGGCTCCGCGCCCGGAGGCGGCGAAATTCGCATCGGCGGCTTCTCTTCGATCTTCCGCTCGGCGCTGCTGCCGGCGCTCGATCCTCTCCTCCGCGGACAGCCGGGACTTGGATTGAAGCTGCTCAGCCGTGAGCTTCGCGAACTCCCCGCTCTCCTGCGAAGCGGCGAAATCGATTTCGCGATCCTGGGGTCTTCTCTGGAAGACGCTGCCCTCGAGCGCCTGACCCTCGGCGAGGAACACTCCGTCCTAGTCGAACGCCGGACTGGACCGACTGCCGATGCCTACCTTGACCACGACGAAGCCGACCGCACGACCGCCGACTACCTCCGAATGGTCGGCGGTCCGAGCACTCCCGTGCGGCGACTCTACCTCGACGACCTTGATTCGATTTTAGCCGGTGCGGAGCTGGGATGGGGGCGCGCGGTCGTCCCGCTTCATCACCTAAGCAAGCACCCGCAACTCAGGATCGTTCGACCCGAGCGCGTCCTGCGAACGCCCGTCATTCTGCATTGGTACCGTCGCGCGTACTCGACACGGCTTCACGACGCCGTGATCAGCGCGCTGAAGACAGGATTTGCGGCGCGGATTTCGGCTTGCGAGCCCAACCATAGTAAAAGCCGAGCGCGATCGCCCAATAGGCGAGGAAAACCACGAGCAACATGAGCGAGGGCGTCGAGGTGTAGCCCGTCGCCGTCGAGACGAACTGACCAAACCCGGTCCGCTCGTCGAGCAGCCACGAGCTGTCCCAGATCGGATCAATCCAGGTTGGGATCGCATCCATCTGCGACAATTTACGCGCGGCCGCGAGCACCAGGCTCGAAGCAGTGACGAGCAAGAACGCCGCTGTCACGCGGAAAAAGATCCGCGGATTGAAGATCTTCAAACCCTTGTAATAGGCCCAGGCGGTCACCGCGGTGAGTGCGACGCCCGCTGAGGACCAAAGCGCCAGGGAGCCCCAGGCGCCCTGCGCCTGCGCTTCGACTCCCATGCCGTAGTAGAACATCACGAGTTCGAACCCTTCGCGGGCAATGGCGATCGCTGCGATCGATGCTACACCGACGAGCTTTGCGGTCGAGAGCGCGTCACGCAACTCCCCTTCGAGCTCCGCGCGAATGGTCCGCGCGTGTTGCTTCATCCAGATGCACATCTGGGTCATGAGTGCGGCGGCCGTCACCAGCATCGCCGCCTCGAAATACTCGAGCGCCGCACCCTGGAGCTCCGTCTGCGCTGCCTGAACGCCATACGCGAGGAACGCGCTCAGCACGATGCCGGCTGCGACCCCGCCCCACATAAACCGCATCGAGCGCCGCGGATTGGCCTGGCGATTGAGATAGGCGTAGAGGATCCCGACGATCAAAACCGCCTCAAAACACTCTCGCCAGACGACAAAAAGCGCGTTGATCATTTGGCGACGATCTTTCCCTTGGCCGTCTGCGGGTGAAAGCAGCCAAAGAAGTCATACTCGCCGGGCTTGAGTGGGCCGAGCGTGATCGTGATTGAACGCTTCGGCGCGATAAACTTCTCGATGATCATCGACTTGCTCTCGAACTCTTCCGAAGTCGGATCGTCGTTGAAGACCTTGATCTTAAATCGTTGCCCGGCTTTCACTTCCAGGTAGTCCGGCGTGTAGCGATGGTCCTTGATCCGAAGTTCCGGAATCGCCTCGTCCGCGTGAGCATTCAGGTTCACCAAAGCACAGAGCAAAATACCCGCAAAGACCGTCACATTCATAGAGACTCCAGGAACCGGATCAAAGCATCCCGATCCGATTTCGACAGGCTCATGAAGGCCTGCCTCGCATTTTCCGCCTCACCGCCGTGCCAGAGGATGGCCTCCTCCAGGTTGCGCGCTCGCCCATCGTGAAGATAGCGCGTATGTCGATTCACTTCGTGAAAGAGTCCGATCCCCCAGAGAGGCGGCGTGCGCCACTCCCGACCCGTTGCCGCGAAGTCCGGACGTCCGTCGGCGAGCCCTTCACCCATGTCGTGCAGCAGCAGATCCGTAAACGGATAAATCTTCTGGTTGCTCAGCTCCGGGAATCCCGGAAGCTTACCGGTGACGTGGCTCTCGACGTGGCATGCCTGACACTTGGCCGCGCGGAAAGCCGCGTGACCCGCGAGCACGGCTGGATCCTCCACGTTTCGCCGCGCGGGCACCGCAAGCAGGCGCACGTAGGTTTCCATATGCCGCTCGTCTTCGGCATCGATCTCGGGACCCGTCAGCTTCGGTGCGTTCACGCAATCCAGCGCTTGCGGCGAAGTGCACGGCTGATCCGGAAAATGTTTCGACGTCACGCCCATGTCGCCTTGGAAGGCGCCCATGTTCTGTTGATCGATCGTGGGCTGATTGGCTTTCCACCCAAAGCGGCCAACGCGCGTCGCGCGCGCGCGGATGTCCCAGACTCGGTTCACGCGTCCGGAGATCCCGTCCCCATCTCGGTCCTCCGCGTCTTCCAAAGCCAGCAGGCGCTTCTCGGGAATCGCCTCGAGAAGCCCTAGACCGATCACCTGCGGTGCGACGCGCGGGGAGGTCAAGAGGTCCTCAGGAAGGTCACCGTAGTTCAGATTCTCAAAATGATAGGACGGCTTCGCGAGTGAATAGCCGCTTCCATCGGGATATTTCCCTTTCACCTCTTCATACTGAACTCTGACGTCGCCTTGAGGACGCAC
>JBEIOW010000327.1:0-3446 GCA_040377385.1 Bacteriovoracaceae bacterium
CAGCGCGGAAAACTCCGCACTGACCCGAGCCTGATAGCAAACTCGCCAAAGAACTAGTAAACCGCCTGAACCTTGGTGGCCTTGAAACCCCAACGCTCGACGCTAAAGTCTGATTTGAGACGGATGACCGCAGTCTCTCCCTGTACGTATTCACTTTTGTAATTATCCACCTTACCCGTGATCTCGTCCACGACTTCGCCAGTGGCTGACTCGACTCGCACGACGTCAAATTTGTCCTCTACGTCCACCTGTTCGAAGAAGACCCTCACGAATTTAGCGTTCGGCACCGTCGCCGTCCAGGTCAGGTCCTGGTTTTTGAGATAGGGGTGCTCGCTCTCGGCCGAAAAAGTCACGTCTTGCCAATCCCCTTCCGCAGGCGGGACCTCGCGCGGGGTCTCGATATTCATAACGGCGTTATAGGCGTTGACCCGCCCTTGAGCCGTGACCTTCTTCTTCAAGCCCGCGACCGGAGTGCTCGTCAAGATCAGTCGACGCTTCACTTCGGCGTAATCGAGCGAGGAGTCGACACTCATCATGAGAGCGGCGATCCCTGCAACGTGTGGCGTGGCCATGGACGTTCCGCTGAACGAATCATAGCCCCCACTCTTCACGGTACTGTAAATCTTCACGCCCGGCGCAGCGACGTGAACCTTGTTCTTGCCATAATTCGAGAACGCGGCCAGCACGTCGCGGTTATCCGTGGCGGCTACGGCCAGCACGTTCGGATACGGGTAGTTCGACGGGAAGTTCGGGGCAGAGTCATTGTTTTGCCCATCATTCCCGGCCGCCGCGACGAAAAGAATCCCCTTTTCACCCGCCGCCTTGATCGCGTCGCCGAGCGCTTGCGTATTACACGTCTGCGAGGCGCATCCCCAGCTGTTACTCATGATCTGCGCGCCCATCTTGGCTGCGTAGTTGATGGATTCGACCGCGGCCTCAAGAGTTCCGCTCCCGCTTCCGCTCAAGAACTTCACGGGGAGAAGAGAGACCGTCCAGTTTACACCGGCGACGCCTTGTCCGTTATTCCCAGTCCCACCGATCGTACCCGCGCAGTGCGTACCGTGATCGTTGTCATCGTTGGCATTGCTGGTGTTGTTGAAGAAGTTCCAACCATGCACGTCGTCGACAAAGCCGTTGCCGTCGTCATCCACTTCGTTACCGGCAATCTCGCCTGGATTCGTATAGAGATTATCCTTCAAGTCCGCATGGGTTAGGGAGACGCCCGTGTCGATCACGGCGACGAGGATATTCTTCGATCCCGTCTTGCCCGTCTGCCAGACCTTAACCACGTCGATATCAGCGCCAGGTGTGCCGACTTGACCGGCGGAATCGGCCTGCCCTACGTTCTGCAGACCCCAAAGCTTCGAGAAGTCCGCGTCGTTCGGCACGCCCGCGTCCAGGCGGCGATAGATCACGTTGCGTTCTGCGTACTGAACGGACGGGTCCGCCTGCAAAGCGGCGATGGCGCGGTCCGTTTCCGAGGCATCGGCCAGGACGATCTTCGTGAGCGTCTCATCCGTCTGGAAGGAGCGTGCGGACTTCACCTTGAGTCCCGCCTTACTTTCCAGCGTGGAGAGAAGCTGCGCGCGAGCCGCCTGCAGTCCCTTCTGCCCGTTTAGTTTGACGATGACGTCGCCAGCGACGAACTCGGCCTCGCGCGACTGTTGCTTGGCCTTGAGGTTCTTAGCTTTTGGGCTTGAGGTCGCGAACGCCGACGCTTGAAAAGCGACCGCACCCATGACTGCCAGGGCGATGCCCTGATTCCGGCGATTCATCATTCTTTCTGTCCTCCATGACAGGGGCGACTTCACTTCCGAGAATCCCGGCAGCCGCCGTGATCGAGGGACGAAATCTTTTTACTACGTTTGTGTAATAATTGTACGCCGGGCGCCGGCGTAAGTGTCAATCCGCGTCAGGCTGCTGACGTGCGCTCGACCACTCGGGTTTCCAGTCCTTCACCCGAAGCGTTGGCGTCGATTTACCGCGAAAGCGATTGATTTCAGGGACTCCGGCCCAAGACGAGACGAGTGACGCATCAAGAGTAGGCAAAACATCCTCTCTTTCGGCCGCATGGAACCAAATCGCTTCGAGACGCCGCTCCGTCCCAGAAATCGGCATCACCGGAGCACGCGTTTCGCCGGGGAGAGATGTCGCGGCCTCTCCGAGCTGAAGCTTGAGATGCCGACCCTTCAGCGTTTGTCGACCTAGCATCTCAGCACTGACTGCGAAGACCGGCTCGGGATTACCGGGACCAAAAGGTCCGAGGCTTTCAATTTCTCGCAGGGTCTGGAGTTGAAGGTCGGCGACGCCACACTCCCCCTCCAACCACAACAGCCCGCCATCTTTACTCTCGGGGATCGATGCCAGCGCGCGATCAAAGGCATCGGTGAACGCTTCGACCCGGTCCAGCGCCACGCTCAAGCCCGCAGCATACTTGTGCCCGCCAAATCCGATCAACTCCGCCGCACTCTCACGCAGAGCGAGCAGCACGTCCTTGCCACCGAAGCTCCGCACGCTCCCTTTGCCAAAATCCTCGCGTAGCGCCAACACAGCTGCGGGGCGACGAAATGTCTCCGTCACGCGTGAGGCCACGATCCCGACGACACCCTCGTGCCAGCCCGGGTCCGCGACCACGATGCCGTGTTGATATTTGCCGGCCGCGATTCCTTGCTCGACGCGCGTCCGAACCTCGTCCCAGATCCGGTTCTGGGTTTCCTGACGCTCTTTGTTCATCGCTTCAAGCTCGTGGGCGAGCTTCATCGCGCGCGATGGATCCTTCGTGGTGAGAAGCTCAAGCGCGTGGCTCGCCGACCCCATGCGCCCACTGGCATTGATCCGCGGTCCAATGACAAAACCCACGTGACCAGGGCTGAGCTCCGCCCGTGCGACACCGGCCGCTTCGAGCAGCGCCTTCACTCCTGGCTTCTTGGATTCCTTGAGGATGTCGAGTCCGTGGCGAGTGAGCGCGTGATTGTCACCCGTAAGCGGCACCATATCGGCGGCGGTCGCCATGACGACTAAATCCAAATGCTGTTTGAGGTTCGGCTCGCGCCCGGCTTCCCACCAACCTTCGGTCTTGCCGCGGCTGCGTAGCGCGCGCGCAAGGTAAAACGCGAGACCACAGCCGCAAAGCTGACGAAGGCCGCTCTCGCAGTCCGCTCGCTGAGGATTCACCACCGCGACAGCCTCGGGCACGCCACGAGCAGGGTCCACTTGGTGGTGATCGACGACGATCACGTCGATCCCGCGCGATCGCGCGACATCCAGCGCCGCAAAACTCGTGATGCCGCAATCGACGGTGACGAGCACCTTGACGCCTTCACTCTCGGCTTCTTCAACGGCGGGGGGATTCAAGCCATACCCGTCCCGAAACCGATCGGGCTGGCGGATATCGAAATCAAGCCCGCAATCCCGGAAGAACCAACCCAGGAGAGCCGCGCCCGTCG
>JBEIOW010000403.1:0-2820 GCA_040377385.1 Bacteriovoracaceae bacterium
CAGCGGTGTACCTCAGCGAGCCGTCTGATCATTCACGCTGATCTGGCGGAGAAGTTTGTTTCCGATTTCCACGAGGCCGCGAAGCGGTTCAGTATCGACCATCCCTCGACCGATCCGTTTATGGGCCCCTTAATTGAGGCTGGAGCGGTGGATCGGTATGTAAAATTTCTCGGTATCGCGGTCCGCGAGTCGGCGGAGATCGTGATGCGCGGAAAAGCACTTGTTCTCCCGAAGAGTGGCCATTATGTGAGCCCATCCATTTGTTGGATCCGTGATACTTCGCTTGAGACAGCCCGCAAGAGCGTTTTCCAGCAGACGGAGATTCTCGCTCCGTGCATCGGCGTTCAAGCGGTCAGTGATCTGGAGCATGCGATTGCTTTGGCCAATTCAACTAGCTACGGACTCGTTGCTTCTGTCTTTACCGAAAGCAAAGAGACGTTCGAAAAATGTCGTGACGACCTTCATCACGGTCTTTTGTATTGGAACAAAGGAACCATCGGTGGAAGCGCGCGGCTTCCTTTCTGCGGATCGAAAAAGAGCGGAAATTTGGCTCCCGGAGGGATCCTGACGGCGCTTTCTACCGTTCGTCCGGTGAGCACTTTGGAAATGGAGAGTTCTGAGCATTGGAAGGGTCTCAGCTATCCTGGGATGCAGTAAGCGCCGAGGTCTGAAGAAATAGAAAAGAGCCGGTGGGATCACTCCCATCGGCTCTTTCTTTATGGTGAAAAAACTAAAAGTTTATTCGGCTACTTTCGCCACGTTCGTGGCTTGAGGACCTTTGGCGCCGTCGATCAGATCGAACGAAACCTTCTGCCCTTCAGCGAGCGTCTTGAAACCATCGCTTTGTACCGCCGTGTAGTGCACGAAGATGTCGCGATCCGGAAGGGACTCGCTCACGATGAAACCGTAACCTTTGCTGTCGTTAAACCACTTCACAGAACCCGTTGCCATTCAAATACCCCCTATTAACCATCAGAGAAGCAACAGCGTGAAGTATGCTTGGAATAGAAGGGGCGTCAACAAAAAGAAGAACCCGGCAGGAGTGAGAGTTGCCGAGTTCTTCAATTTTTTAGCTGATTATAAGGGCTAGCTATCGAATTACATTTTTTGCGGGGAAGTTGAAGCGGTGCAGTTGTCACTCCGCTTCAATTCATCCTCGAATCCACTTTTGACTCAGTAGTAGCCGGCAGGCGCCCGTTGCTGAGTGTATTGCGGCTGCGAGTATGGGCTGCCCGAGAATCCGCTCGAACCCCATTGATCGTAGGGGAGTGAGCTTGAGACGGGTGAAACCTGACCCTGGGGCCGAGCAGTGGTCGATCCGAAGCGTGGTCCAGTTTGCGGCCCAAAAGGTCCACCGGCTTGCTGCCCGGGTTGCACTTGTTGCTGGCCGGGCTGGGTTTGACCACCAGCGAACTGTTGCTGACCTTGGCCAGGCATCATTCCAGCTTGCTGCTGCTGCATCGGATTGTACTGAGGCATGCGTTCGATTGTCACGGCTTGCTGCTGGATCGCAGACAACTTCTGCATCATGGTCACTGCGTTCTGGCAACGATCCATGTCACGAACCGATTGCTGCATTTGTCCATTCACCGTCTTGATCTGGTAGCTGCATGCCGATTGATACTCACGTTGCAGGCGAGCGTTTTCGGTCTGCATCAGATTCTGCAGCTCCATGTTGTTGGACCAACCGTTCGAGGCCACGACGCGTGCCTTGAGTTCGAGGAGATCATTCGAGAGGTACTTCTCGAGCGTCGCCACGGTGGCGTCGTTGAGCGTCAGCGTATCCAGCGCCTCTTCGGTCAGTTCGCGAGCGCGAGCGACGTGTTGGACCCCTTGTTGGGGTTGAGCATTCTCGGCAGCTTTGGCGTATTTCTGGATGAGCTCGTAGTAGGCCTTGGCGATCGCCGGATGTTGTTCCTCGTGGTCAGAGGCGTAGGTCGACAGCTCTTCCAGAGCCGCGTCTTCCTCGCCGAGTTTAGCCTTGCGGAGAGCCGTGAGACGGATCTCGAGATATTTTTCGTCCAGAGCTTTGGTGATCTTGGCGAGTTCGCCATCTTTAAGCTGGCCTTCGCTCAAGAGAGAGTCGAGCGCTTTGCGGGCGATCGTCAGCTCTTCGTCAGACTTGCGACAGTAGGCGACCTGCTTACGGTAAAGGGCGACCCGCTCTTTGCGGGCCTCGTCTTTGACTTTTTGAGCTTCGGCCGCAAGCGTTTGCGCACTCTTGAAAGAAATCGCGGGCTCGTAAGCTTCGGCCTTGTAGCCGTCCACATCTTCGCCGCGAGGCTCGCTAAAGAAGGCGATACGTCCATCGCCTTGATTGGAAAGTTTTAGGGTTGAGCCGGCCATGCGCGAGAGGCGCTCGCAGCCCGCAGCGTCGTCTTCACATTTCGCGGCGCCTTTTGCGTCGAGGCACTTGATCGCGCCTTTGCTGAGCTGCACGCGGAAGCCCTTCATGCCGGGAACCGAGATGGCGGCGTCATCGGCGGAGTTCGTGATCTTGAAGTGGCTAGAGTCAGAAAGGCAGCTTTTGTGGGCGACGCCGGCAAGGAAAACTTCTCCATCTGGATCCGTTCCGCGTCTTTCAATGCGGAATCCCGAAAAATATTTCTTCGCATCCGCGAGGCTGAGATCGACGAGCTTCTGATCGTCCGAAGCGACAGCCGCGGGTGCGCTATCGGTCCCAGATACGGGAGGTGGCGTCGATGCGGCGGGGTCTCCAGCCGCAGTCGAGGTGCCTGCGGAAGATGGAGGTTGGGTCTGCCCCGCTTCAGGAGCAGGCGTTCCTTGGCGGGCCCTCGCTGCGGCGGCAGCGGCGGCGGC
>JBEIOW010000108.1:0-6651 GCA_040377385.1 Bacteriovoracaceae bacterium
CGTGCTCAAAAGAGCTCTTCTCCTTGATTGCATCAGTCCAAGTCTTTTTGACGGAATCAAAATCGTCGGGATGAATGCGCTCGTTGACTAAGGCGGTGCACCAAGGGGTGCCGGCGCTGAAGCCAAAGTTGATGGCGGCCTGATCGCTCCAGCTGCGTGTATTGTGAATAAAATCAATTTCATAGCTACCGATCTTTGAGATTCGCTGGACGTCTTTGACGTGCGAGCTGCTCTTGAGATCGGATCCGTTGGGGAGAGGCTGGTAGGTGAAGTGCTGACTCTGTTCCACACTCAAGATTTTAGATTGTTTTAACAGTGTTGTCGATTCGCCGAGCTCGGCAAAGATTACCCCTTCATCTCTCGACAAGAATGGGCTTACCCTAGGAGTGAGGTTTCCTCTTGAACCGACCTAAAGTTCTAATCGTCGACGATGAAAGTGAAATGCGCGAAGTCGTGGGTGAGATTCTGTCAGAAAACTATCGCATTCTCTTCGCTAAGGACGGCCTGGACGCGATTGAATCGGTAAACAGAAACCAACCCGATCTCGTCGTGCTGGATCTTTCCATGCCGAGGTCCGATGGCTTTGAGGTCTGTCAGCAGCTTCGGTCGCAAGCGTCGACGAAAGAACTGCCCATTCTCATCCTGACGGCGCATAACAGCGCTCAGCATCGCATACGGGCCTTTGAGCTCGGCGTGGACGATTTTCTTGAAAAGCCGTTTCATCCGGCCGAGCTGATCGTGCGGGTGAAGTCGCGTCTCGCCAAGCACTCCATTAAGGGAGAGCAGTCAGTCATCGCCGGGAAATTGACGGAAGGGCAGAGCGCCCAAGTGCTCAGAGCCGGGGAGTTGAAGCTCGATCTGGAGCGGCGTCGCCTCCAGCTGGAAAAAGGTTCGGAGTGTAACCTGCGTGAGATCGAATTTAAGATTCTGAGATATCTGATGCAAAATATCGAGCGTATCTGCACGCGCGACGAGATTAGCCACGCCATTTGGGGTCAGGAAGAGGGGCAGAACCGCAACCTCGATCCCCATGTTTCCAACCTGCGCCGCAAGCTCGGCCAAGCTGAATATTCGATCAAGACGGTCTACGGGATGGGCTATTCCTTGACCACCGAGATGACTCAATAGAGTTCTCTCGTCTTCTGTCCCCACCCTCTGTCGCTTAAGGTTTACTTCAGAATCTCCGATCTAACCATTCGATGGCATCGGATGGAGAAGTTAAGAATTCAGGTCGTTCAGGCGTGAAAGGGGATGCTTTAGAGCGTTTCCTCGATGCTTCCCAGATCCTCGTCGCTGATCCGAGCTCCGCGTCTTGTGTGAGGTTGGTGTCGGTTCTTTGTCAGCTCGGTGCCAAGCGCCACCGTGTTGATCTTGCCCAGGATTGGGAAACGGCCGTACGGCTGATTGAAGAGAAGAAGCCGGGCGTCGTCTTCTGTGAGTATCAGCTTGGATCCAAGCCTGGCCTAGATCTGCTTCAGGAACTGCGTGGGATGTATCCGGAAAAGCCCACGCCGCTTTTTATTTTGATCACCGGGAATACGTCCCAAGCTGCAGTGGCCGAAGCCGCGGAAGAAGACGTCGATACCTTCATTCTGAAGCCGTACAGCTTGGTCACGCTGAAGAAATCACTTGGACTCGCGGTTGATGTGAAATTCAATCCCTCCGAATACCTAAAAGGGGTAGCCAAAGGAAAAGACCTGCTCGTCGAGAATCGCCTGGACGAGGCCGAGTCGGCCTTGCTGGAGGCTTGCGCACTGAACGCTAAGCCTACGCTCGCGTTCTTCTATCTCGGACAGGTGAGGAATATGAAGCGCATGCTCGAAGAGGCGCGCGGAAACTACCGGGAAGGGCTCGATCTTAACCGAATCCACTACAAGTGTTTGGTGGGGCTCTTCGAGCTCTTGACTAAGCAGGGCAAGTCGGACGAGGCCTACGAAGTCGTCAAGCGAATCGCGCAGTATTTTCCGGCAAATCCTAAGCGGCTGACCTCGGTTTTACGTCTTGCGATCGTGACCAAGAACTACGAAGACATCGAGAACTATTACCGACTTTTCACGCTGATTGAGCGCCGCACGGCAGAGCTGGTGAGCTACATGTGCGCTGCGCTCATCGTAACGGGCCGATATTATCTGACTAGAAAGACTCAGAGCCGCGCGATTAGCGTGTTGGAATCAGCGGCGGTGAGCTGCGCCGGAACGACGAAGTTCCTTCGGTTCATCATCGAGGTGCTTGCGGAGTATCGACTCTTGAAGGAAGCCCGTGAGATCTTGAAGCGCTTTCCGGCCAGCACTCACGCTAGCCAGGATTTCGTGGCGTCGGCATTTCTGGTGGAATCGGATTCGCCCAATCGATCCCAGGTGGTTCAGCAAGGCAGAGAGGCTCTCCGTCTAGGAGTTCGTTTCCCTTCCACGCACTTTGCGCTCGCTCAGGCGCTGATCGGTGCCGGCCTCGTCGAGCCTGCGCGGGATTTGATCGGCGAGGCTCTCCAGGCGTGGCCGGACCAAACTGAGCGATTCCATGGACTGCTTCATGATGCACTCGGCGACAGTGAATCGCCGCAATCGGCCTGATCTGAACACTCTCGCTAGCGCCACAATCTCGACGCAGTGATCTCGCTCGGCTTATTTCTTAAACCGATGAGCTAGAATTAAGGTTCTCTTAAGATTTGGCGATACGGAGAAGGTGAACACCCTATTCGATCGCATCAGTGGAGCAAGAATCCTTTTGGGAACGGGTTTGGTCGCCTTGGCCATTCTTGGTCAACCGGAAGTTGTTCAAGCGCAGATGCGGGCCGAACGCTGTTTGAAGTATGGCCGCGCTGTACCACCCAAAATGCGCGAAGCAAAAGCGTGTTTCGGTGAGCTCGTGGAATCTGCAGAAAGCCGAGACGAGTCGATCTTGGCCGCGGCTGATTTCTTCGTGGAGCATGGAGACACGCTGTCCGCAATTCGGCTCCTGCGAATCGCAGTCGAGCACTGGAATCCCTTTCGCATGGAGTGGCGCGAGCGGTTGGTCGAGCTCTACTTGAAGCGAGGAATGGATGTCGAAGCGCGCGAGCAGTTTTCGGCGCTGATCCTTTTGTCCGCGAGCGACGAGCGGGTGTTTCGTCTTGCCGAGCGCCGTGAGCGCGCGACTGGGGATCGCAGCTATCTTTTGGAAGGACTTAAACGTCTCGACGGGGGCCCTGCGGGCGGCGAGGAAAGCGAGATCGCGGCGCTGCAGTACGCTGTGGCTCTAGGTAATCGCGTTCCAGTTGGGTTTCCTAGTGTCGGAACCCCAGCGCTGGCAGGTCGTCGGTCCGTAGCTCTGGCGGAGCAGGCGCTTCGCGCGGGAGATCGAGCGAAATTGCGGGCGATCTTGCCGCGACTTCGGGAGTATCCGCAGTACCGAGCGCAGTTCTTTCGTCTTCAGGGGGAGCTGGAACATTCCTCTGGAAACGGAGCGGAGTCACTGAAGGCTTTCGTGCAGTGCTTGCTCCTGGATTCCGCTGAGATCGGATGTCAACAGGGTGTTGTGGCGAATGCGAGCGGCCGGGACCGAATGAGGACGGAGGCAATCGACGAGCTGGCGCATGCGATGGTCGACGCTCGCAACGAGACCCTGGGGCGCGTCTGGATTCAGTCGATGCGGAGGCAGGGCGACTTGTCCGAACTGGGCTTACGGCTTCGATCGTATAGAGAACTGATGCCGAATGCAGGCTGGTTAACCCAAGAATTGGCGCATCTCTATATTGAGCTAGGTGGAGTCGACGAAGCGGTTGCACTCCTGAAAAGTTCGATCGGCCAAGATCCGTCTCGGCGCAGCTTGCTGATTCTGGCGCTCGCGCGTCGCAAGCAGGGTGAGTCAGAGAAATTGCATGACACTCTCGCCATGATGCGAGACCGCTTTGCGCACTCTCGACCCAGCTGGAGTGATCGCGATTTGCTGGAAACCCTTGCGCGAGAGCAAGCCCTGCTCAGCAAGCGCAAAAGCCAGACGAGTCAGCGGGGACTTCCAGCTTCGGCGCTAGTTGATGCTCGTTCTCAGCCGCTCGGAGAGACGCGAGGACAGCTCTATTCCGTAAAAGCCGGCGATACGCTCAGCGCAATTTCGGAACACATCTACGGTCGTGTGCGCTATCGCGATGAAATTCTCTTTGCGGACGGGTCTCGTATCACAAAACCAGAATCTCTCCGGGTCGGCGATCAGCTCTATCTTCCGCGTCTGCCCGGCGTGAACTTTCAGTCGGAGCGGGAGCCATCGTCGGTACCGGATAGGAACAACTGAAGATGAAAGCATCCGTGTTTATTCAAGTCTGGTCTTCTTCCTTCGTCATCGCCTTGCTGTGGAGCGATGCCGCCTTGGCAGAGCCCGCCTTAGTCGCGGAAGAGGTCAAAGCGCTCTTTAGTGAAACTCCCGTGAAGGAAAAACCCGCCTCTCGAGCAGATGCACCCCAGGGAGAGACCCTGGAGAACTCTTCCGACGTGCGTGGCTCTCGAGTTTCAATCGAAGGGGGCGTGATCTCGAGCTCTTTGCGGCTTACGGACGGAAGCACGACCGCGAATTTTCCGATGAAGTCCGGTAGCGCGGCGGCCATCCGCGCGGACTTTCGCGGCGACGACGCGTCGGTCGGGTGGGTTTTTGGCATGAGCTACGATGCGGTCACGCGCGCTGCTCCTACTGGATACGCACCGTCGACGTTCGAGCAGAAGGAGCTTCGACTGGAGGCCGCCGCGAGCTGGAGTCTCGGGAATCAGTTCGTACTGGCGAGCGGATTGGCTTTTGCGAACGAAACCTCGAATCAGTTGACCCCCAATGATCTGGTTCCCGATCGCCGGTCGCTTCAGATCCAGGCGGAGTTGAGCCGTCGCGCTCCTTTTCTGGGGAGCTGGGAGTGGGAGCCGCGGGTGAAGGTCGCCGTACCGGTCGTGGTGAGCTCTCGAAGCTCGGCGGGCGAGCGAGTTCACTCGGTGGAGGTCGAGGGGTCTTTGAGACTGTCGACTCCCATTGTTGGCGCGCTAGGGGCCACCGTCGGAGCCAGTTTTGGTCTCTCGAGCTCGAAATTCCACGGCGCGAGTAATACGGGACTTTCTAACGCATCAGAGCTTCGGCTGCGCGCGCGAGCGCTGGTCGGTCTGGTGATTGATTTTTAACTGAACAATGAACTGATGACTTTGAAGTGATGAAAAATCGATTGAAGGAACAGCGGCTATGAAGAATCTCTCTCTCATCCATCTGGCTTGGATCGTTTCAGGACTCGCGTTAGGGGGCTGTGAAGCCACGAGCACACTCCAGAACGCGCTGACGACCGATACCGGAACCGGCACCGGCACGGGGACAGGCACGGGCACTGGTACCGGGAGTGTCGCGCTCTCTTTTTCAAACAGCTGTAGCGCAGCCGTCGTCAGTCAAGGCGAGAAGGGAGTCGCGGCTGGGACGCAGCGCGGTCTTTACTCGGACGTCAAGAAGGTCCCGGGCTCGACGCTCCCTGCGGTGGCGTTCTCTGATTCCGGTGCGGCCGCTGGGGGCGCGATGGCCATCAAGTTCTCCTATTGGAATGGGACGGAGTTTGCGACCGAAGTCGTGGCCGGCCAGACCACGGGTTCGTATGTTCGTCTCGGGTTCTTAAGCACAGGGCGGCCGATCATTGTTTGGAGCGAGCGAAATACCACCACCTTTTACGCTTATTTACGGATCGCGATCCGAGATGCGGCAATCACTTCTTCTTCCACCGCGACGAGCACCTGGAGTGTAGGGACGGTTGATTTCACCAACGGTACGGCGACGACCGCGGCCAACTATCAGGGTCTGGAAATCTCAATCAATGAGGCGGACCAGGTTCTGATTGGCTACATTCACAACCCGGGCGCGATTGCATCGCCCTTGGGCGGGCCGCGGATCGCCTATTGCTCTTCTTCGTGTGAAAGCACCGGAAGCTATGCTGCGATCACGACTGGCTACTTGGACACGGCCGCCACGGCGTACCTTGCCGGCAACATTCCCAATCACGTCGGGGTTGGCTGGTGCAAAGCGGGAGTGGGGGTCTATTATCCGGTGATTGGCTTCAGGCCGAGCGTCACTACGGTGCGGACGGCGGTATGCCAGAACGCTTCAATTTCGAGCTGTCTTACTGTCGGGAACTGGGCGACCGGAACGTCTCCTGTGTTGACGAATACCGGCGGAGGCAACCAGGCGATTGACTTACATGTGGATGGAACAACGAGTGGCGACATGATCAAACTCGCCGTCTCGTCCACGGCCGGAACGTATACGGGACTGTACACGTTCCAAGGCAACACTGCCTGCAATCTCAACCAAACGGCCGCAAGTTATACTGCCAATACGCCTCGCCAGGTCTCGGCTACGACGACTTTTGGCGGATCCAACGGGTTCGTGAAGCTCTTGAAGGACGAGGTGAATGGTTACTTTCATATTGTCTCTTCGATCGCCGCTACCGGAATGGCGTACTTCAATAGCACGACGACGAGTGTTTTCGGGGTTTGGAGCGCGGTGGGTGGCGTGGAGACCGTCACTTTGGCGACCAACGGAGTCGGCGGCGCGGACCTCGTATCGGATGGTGTGAACAACCATCTTTACGCGTCCTACCCAACCGGCGCAAACGCCGCGATCGCCTCTCCGTACGATCTACGCCTGGCGGTCGTCACCGATTTC
>JBEIOW010000222.1:0-4525 GCA_040377385.1 Bacteriovoracaceae bacterium
GCTCAATACCGTGTCGTAGGCATACACGACGAGCGTAGCCCCGGGACGATCCGCCGCGCGCGCGGTCGATACGATCGTCAGCGTCGCAATGACAGAGATGAACATGAAGAAAAGGAAGGAACCCGAGCGCGAAAGCACTCCTGGATTATGCCTCGGCGTCTGGACCCCGGGAATCGTCTTTTTCGCGGAAGAACGCAGGCGCCTCGACCTCGTCGCGGTCCTTGGCCGGCTTAAGCAGCCGAACCTTTGCGGTCCGCTCCTCGGCTTGGTCGGAGAAGGTCCACAGGATCTCGACGTTCTGGAGGTGAGTCGTAGTCTCTTCGTGGAGCGCTTTCAGGTGAACAATCCCGTTCTCGTACAGGGTGACCATCGGCCGATCGACGTAAGTCCCCTCTTCTCCTGGATAAAAGAAGATCACACGGGAAGCCGGACCCTGACGAAGGACTCTCATGCTCGTCGAGCCACCATTGGAATTGTTTTTAGAAAACCAGGAGTTCCACGCCATCCCTAAACCTCTGCTTCTAGCCAGGACAAATCTGCTTCTCTGACCTTAGTCCATTCGGAGGGGGTTTGCCACTCCGAATCAAATGCGCTAAATCCTTCAGGAAATGGCCCAGAACCTTGCCCCCCACCCCTCCCCAGCACTTCGATCAGGCATCCCCTCGGGGCTCGACCTGTTTGAGGAAATCACCCGTCTGAAGAAGGAGAAGAATGCCCTTCTCCTCGCCCACTACTATCAGGAGCCCGATCTTCAGGACGTAGCGGACTTTGTCGGGGACAGCCTTGAGCTTGCGCGTGCGGCCCAGAAGACGCCGGCCCGAATGATCGTCTTTGCCGGCGTTCACTTCATGGCCGAAGGAGCAAAGATCCTGAATCCCGAAGCCAAGGTTGTGCTGCCCGACCTCCGGGCCGGCTGCTCCTTGAGCGACTCTTGCCCGCCGGACGCGTTCGCCCGCTTCCGCGCCCTCCATCCGGATCACTTCGTCGTTTCGTACATCAACTGCTCGGCAGCGATCAAAGCCCAGAGCGATGTCATCTGCACGAGCTCCAACGCCGCGAAGATCGTCTCGAAGATTCCCAAGGATCGCCCCATCCTCTTCGCCCCTGACCGCAACCTCGGCGCCTACGTCGCCAAGCAAACGGGCCGCGAGATGCTGCTCTGGCAAGGCACCTGTATGGTGCACGAGACTTTCTCGGAGCGGAAACTCATTGCCCTCCGCGCGGCTCATCCCGATGCCGAATTCATCGCGCACCCCGAGTGCGAACCCGCGGTCCTCGAGCGCGCCGACTTTATCGGCTCCACTTCCGCGCTTCTCAAGCACGTGATCGCAAGCCCCAAGCGTGCCTTCATCGTCGGAACCGAGGCCGGTATTCTGCATCAGATGTCCAAACAGGCGCCGGGCAAAGAGTTGATCCCTCTGCCGCCGAACCAAAACTGCGCCTGCAACGAGTGTCCCTTCATGAAGCTCAATACGCTCGAGAAGGTTTATCTCTGTCTGCGCGACGAGACGCCCGAGATCACGATGGACGAGTCCTTACGGCTGGCCGCCTTGAAGCCGCTCGAACGCATGCTGGAGTGGTCGCAGTGAATTCAGGAGCGTCACCAGAATTCCGGAGCTTTGATTTCACGGCCATTCACCCGCGCGACGTGTACCGGCTGCTCGTGGAAGCCGTCGTGCCCAGGCCCATCGCATTCGTCAGCACCGTGAATTCGCAGGGGCAAGGCAACCTGGCGCCGTTCAGTTTTTACAACGCAGTCTCCTCAAACCCACCGGCGGTGATGTTCTCCTGTACGCCCAAACGCGACGGCTCACCGAAGGACACCCTCCGGAACATTTTGGAGACCGGGCAGTTCGTGGTGAACAGCGCAAACGAAGGCTTTGCCGCAGCACTCAACCAATCGTCCGCCGAGTACCCGTACGGAGTGGATGAAATGCGCGCGCTCGGCCTGACCGCCGCCCCTTCGTCACGCGTGAAGCCACATCGCCTGCTCGAAGCTTCGGTGCAGATGGAATGCGAACTTCTTCAGACGGTGCCGATCGGTTCAGGCCCGGGCTCAGTCGTGCTCGTCATCGGCAAGATCCTAATGATGCACGCGAATACTTCCGTGCTGACGACGTCTCCCGTCGGTGAATCGATTGCGATCGGCAAGTATCGGCCGCTCTCGCGCCTCGGCGGGGCGCTTTACGCGCGGACGCCGGAAGAGGTCACCTTCGAGCTTTCGCGGCCGATGGCGCCGGAAACTTCAGACGCGCCAAAACAAAGCTGACCACCTCCCCTGCGCACACCTTGTGCGCGGTATTCTCGGTGCTGGACGTCCATCCGTTCCAGGAAGCTCAATGCCGTTCTAAATCTCGTTTCCATCAACCCGGGCGAATGCCCAAAGGAAAATGGAAATGAAAAGGACAAGCCTCAGCTCCCTATTGTTCATCCCCGTCTTAGCTCTCCCACTGCTCTCCGCATGCGGGCTAAAGACCCGCGACGTGAAACCCGACTTCCTCGACAAAGTGCGCTCGGCAGCGGTCGTATCGTTCTCGGTCGATCAGCCGGCTTCGAACGAAATCTCCCTCGACGCCGGTAGCGGCAAGGTCTCCGGCGTCGCCGGAGGCGGATCACTGATCAATGAGGAAAGTACCGACGTCGAGCACATGCACGGCGCGCTCAGCGAAGCCTTCGCCCGTAAAATGGGCTGGAAAATGATCACACCGGCACAGCTCAAGACTTCGCCCGCCTATAGCTCCTTCTTCAGCGATAAGATGAAGGGCTGGCAGATGAAAATGCCCGCCGGCCAAGGCACCACGCGCCTCCTCGCCAATGGCATCGCCGACTCCTACTCCCTTCTGCGCACGAAGCCCGCCGATCGCGATCGGCTCATGACGGGCCTCGGTGTCGACGCGATCATCGAAGGCAATGTCCAGGGTCACTTCGAAGGCACGACCGTGATGGGCATCGGGCCTCGCAAGCCGCGGGCGAATCTCAGCTTCTGGGTCTACGCCAAAGGGCACGACGAGCCGATCTGGTTTGAAGGCCAAGTCAAGGGGTCCCCTTCCCAAGAGTCCGTCGGCAAGACCGGATTCTTCAGCGAAAAGGCCGTCACGAAACTCGCACGCGCGTCCGCGCAGACGGCCTTCAACCTGATCTCTCCGACGCCCGTGAAAAAGTAATCCGTATCGAACTCCCGAAAAGCTTCACTCAAGAAAGGCTATTTTATGAAATCAGAATACTTCACGCACCTGTCCCTCATGATCGCGCTCCTCGCGGCGATCCTCGCCACCCCGGCCCACGCCGAAAGCAATCGAATGAAACGCAAAGCCGGCGCGTTCGCCGCCGTCAATCAGCCGAATCCCGGCATTCTCGGCCTGAACGTCGCCTATCACTTCGCGGATGTGCTCCGCGCGGACGCCGGTTACGCGTCGATGTCTTCGTCCCTCGGCACCTCCGAATCGAGCACGAGCACGCTCGGATTCGGCATCAACGCGTACGTTCCGGACTGGAGCTTGTCTCCCACGGTAGGCCTGCACTTTGCGACCGTAAGCTACTCGGGCAACAACGCAATCGAAGTGGGGGGCTTCACGAGCAACGGAAGTCACCTCTACGCGTCGCTCGGCGTGGATTGGCAAGCGGAGAGCGGCTTTCATGCCGGACTCGGCTACAATCTTTCGTTCAAATCCGGCATTGGTGGCTCGGGTTACGTCGCGCTCGGCTGGTTCTTCGACTTCCTCAACTGAGGCGAGGGATCGCGGGATCGCCCGGGAGAAGACCTCGACGGCTTCGGGCCGCCGGGGTCTTCTTCAAAAGAGTGTCAGATTGACTAAAGAAAGTGTTTTAAACACGCTCGAGTCATCGAACAAACACCCGTTATTCTTCGCTTTTGGTTATTTTTGACACATTTTTAGTGTATTCGGAATTCCTGCGACAATCAGAGGATGCAGAACGTGCGTTCGCGAGTCGCCGCCTGGGCGATCCTCGCCGCGTCAGCCTTTCCGGGCTGCGCGCTCAAACTGAACGGGGTCATGGAGCTGAAGAACACACCGTTCTATCTCCTGAAGGCGACCTTGAGCCCGGAGAGCAGCCTCGTTCGCGGCGGGAATACCTTACAGCTTCGCTACACGACCGACGTGGTGGGTGACCAGATCCAGGCGATCGCCCTGCAACGCAGTCTGGACGGCGGATTAACTTGGGTCACGATCACGCACCTAGACCCGAACGAATCCACCTATTCTTGGACGAGTCCGATCGACGATCTGCCCGACGTTCGGTTCCGGTTGCTCGTGACCGCCGTGAGCGGCACGACGACGACCGTCGACAGCGTATCAGTCGAAGTGGATTCGACTCCACCGTCCGCTCCCGTGATCAGTTTGTTCACGGCGGCCGCGACGAACCAGTCACTCGCTCGCGCAACGGTCGCCTCGTGCGCGGACCGCGCAAAAACCCTCATCAAGCAGACGAACGTCCCGCCCTCATTTGGGAGCGCGGGCTGGGTGACTTGCTCGGGGGTCGCCGGAGCGCTTTCTTCCACTCTCAA
>JBEIOW010000590.1:0-1527 GCA_040377385.1 Bacteriovoracaceae bacterium
CGGTGCTTTTTGCGGATTACCCATGAGCTCCGGGTTGACGCGGACAAACTTACGGTAAGCGTCGGCGGCCTTCAGCATCTGCTCTTTCACCATCGGCATAGGGAAAGCCTGCGGATACTTTTTGATCTCGGGATGTTGTTCGAACAGGAGGTCGATGAACTCCTTCTGTAGCGACGTCCGCTCAGCCTGGTCACTTGCCGTAGGGGCGACAAAGGCGAGCAGCTCGGCCGGGAGCTGTTCAAATTCCGCTTCGATGAAGTCCTCCTCATAGGCATGCGCGGAGATGGCGCTGCTCGCAAGGAGGGCTGCGGCGGTGAACACAAACTGGAACCGAGAAAATACGCGAGAATTTTTCATCGGACGCATTTGTGCAAAACGGAAGCCAGCGCCGGGTTGCGCCAAGTCGGCGATATCGTGTTTCGCATCGGAATCAAGGAGAGGGATGTCTAAATCGTGGACACTTGTCGAACCGGATCGCTCCAGTCACGGAGGCGATCTCCCGCGAAATTCAACGCCAGTAGCGTGATGAACAGGATCCCCCCGGGAAAGAGTAGGAGATAGGGATAGCTTTGGAGCGCGCGAAAACCTTCAGCGGCCAGCGAACCCCAGCTCGCGTGGGGCGGTTGCACTCCGAGACCGATGAACGAGAGAAAGCTTTCGGCCAGGATGTTGGTCGGGATCTGGAAAGTGAGTGTCACCAGAATCGGGCCCCAAAGATTGGGTAGAATATGACGGAAAAGGATGCGGGACTCGCGCACGCCTAAGGCGCGTGCGGCCTCGACGTAAGGCATCTCGCGTGCCTGCATGACCTGTCCACGGACGAGGCGAGCGATCGTGACCCAAGACGTAAGTGCAAGCGCGAGTACGAGACCGGTGAGGCCGCGTCCCAGCACCACGAGCAGGAGAATCGCGAGTAGCAAGGAAGGAAAGATGAAGAAGAAGTCCACACATCTCATCAGAATCGCGTCCCAGATTCCACCGCGGTAACCCGCGATCGCTCCCGTGACTCCGCCCAAAACCAATGCGAGAAGAGCGGTCGAGAATCCGATCCAGAGCGAAACCCGGCCGCCATGCAAGACTCGCGAGTAAAGGTCGCGACCAAGCGGGTCGGTTCCCATCGGATGTTGCCAGCTTGGAGGCTGGAGACGTTCTTCAATGTTTTGCTCGTCGTAGGAATGCCGCGTAATCCAAGGAGCCGCGAGAGCGGTGACCGCGATGACCGCGAGGATTCCCCAGCTCCAGGAGGCGAAGCGGCTGCGTCGGCGCCGGTCTCTCATCGAGTCCGCCCTCCGGTCGCGGTCATTCGCGGATCGACCCAGCCGTAAAGCAAATCTACGGCGACGTGGAGGACTAAGAGAATCGTTCCGTAAACGATCGTAGTGCCCATGACGAGGGGATAGTCCCGGTTCAGTACGGCGGATACAAAGTATTTTCCGAGGCCTGGCACTTGGAACATCGTTTCGACGAGAAACGATCCGGTCACCAAGCTCGCCGTAAGCGGTCCGAGGAGAGAGAGTACCGGAATCA
>JBEIOW010000392.1:0-2915 GCA_040377385.1 Bacteriovoracaceae bacterium
GGCGATGTAGGGCGTCCGCTTGCCATCGAGCTTGGTGCCGGATCCATCACCAAAGTCATAGAACTGCACGATGCCCGGATGGTTGAGTCCAAGCAGGATCTTCACCTCGGAGCGGAACATGGCGGCGATCGTCTCGGCGTGCTCAAGATCCGCGAGCAGGCACTTGATCGCCATCAGGCGAGAGCCGGAATCTGGAACCGCGTAGCGCGCGAGATAAATCTCGGCCATCCCGCCTTGCGCGATCCTTTCCATGAGGAAATATTTTCCGAACTTCTTGAAGACCTTCTGGGTCATGAAATCCGTTTCTTGAGGACCTGGCTTCGCAGGGACGCCTTGTAGCGGGCAAGCTTAGCCAGCAGCGCCTCGTTTCGCTCCGCGCCTCCCGAAGCGAGAATTTGGGCCGCGAGCAGACCCGCATTGTAAGCACCACCGACGGCGACCGTGGCAACGGGAACGCCCTTGGGCATCTGCACGATCGACAGGAGGGAGTCCAACCCCTGCAGCGAGGCGAGCGGAACGGGAACGCCAATGACCGGGACTTCCGTCAGCGCCGCCACCATACCGGGCAAATGCGCTGCTCCACCTGCGCCCGCGATGATGACTTGTATGCCTCGCTGGGAAGCGGCTTGCGCAAATTGCGCCATTTCTACCGGGGTTCGGTGAGCGGAAATAATCTTCATCTCAAACGCGACGTCGAATTCCTTGAGCGCCTCGGCTGCTTGGCGCATGACGGGAAGATCACTATCGCTGCCCATGATGATGGCCACTTGCGAACGCGAACGACCAGACACGCGGCTGCGACCGCCGGATCGCATACGCTTGTTCTGGGATTTCTTCTGGGACTTCTTCTGGGACTTCTTCTGGGACTTCTTCTGGGACTTCTTCTGGGACTTCTTCTGGGACTTCTTCTGGGACTTCACTCGGGCTTCCCTTCCCTTTCTCCGGACGCGAGCCATTCACGATCCAATCGGCGCGCTTCGGTGAACAAATGCTCCAGCTCTTCGACCGTGGATGCCAGGAGGTTCCAGTGTCCCATTTTTCGTCCTGGCCGACATGCCTTTTTTCCGTACCCATGGCCATGGAGAGCGGTTCGCGCAGCGGGCATCGACTCCGGCAACGGCCCTAGGCTCGCAACCTCGCCCAGACTATTCCACATTCCATAGCAGAGGCCGCGCGCTCGGGTCTCCCCCAGCGGCATGCCCAGAACTGCTCGCCAATGATTTTCGAACTGACTCGTCTCACTTGCATCCTGGGTGACGTGGCCGCTGTTGTGAACGCGAGGAGCGAGTTCATTGACCAACACTGCCCCATCCAGCGTCTCGAAGAACTCGATCGCGTAGGCCCCGACGATACCGAGACTCTCCGCCACTTTGCGTGAGGCATCACTCATGGCGCGGACCGCTGAGGTCGACACGCCAAAGGCGGTGGCGGGACCCCGTACCTCACGGCAAATCCCCTTCTCCTGCACAGACACCACGGCTGGGTATTCTCTCCACTCCCCACTCGATCCGCGGACCGCAACGAGCGCAAGCTCTCGTCGAAAAGGAACCCGCTCCTCCGCGTAGAGCTCAACGGAACGCGTCCGCGTTTGCAAAACAAACTCCGTGAACGACCCCTCATCTTTACTGAGCCAATTGCCTTTGCCGTCGTAGCCGCCTTCGGCCACTTTAAGCACGAAGCCCATCGGAAACCGGTTCCGGAGGTCCACCCACGCCTGGTTCGGAGGGAGTTCCGCCGAAATCTCCACCCAAGCCGCCGTCGCGATGCCGAGCTCATTCAGGAGTCGTTTTTGGGAAAGTTTGTTCTGCAGGCGTTCAATGACCGGCAGGGTCGGCACGAAGCGGACGGAACTTCCCCGCGCCGCCGACTCCAGGCGCGCACGCGAGACAAATTCGCTCTCGAAAATCACCGTATTGACCTGTGAAAGGAAGGACGCCAATGCATTTGCGTCTTCCAAGGAACCGATCGTCACCGCCGCGGCGATCTGAGCGGCCGGATCGTCTGGAGAAGCGCAATACACACGGGGCTCGATCCCCAAAAGGCGCGCGGACTCCACGAGCATGCGCGCAAGCTGCCCACCACCCAAAATCCCGTAAAGTTCCGGTTTCGCCAGGATTTTCATGCTGCGGCTTGCATGTTAGCTTGAGTCCCATGGAATTCACAGCCAACTGGATCCTGAAGTCCCTGGAATTCGCCCACGAGGTCCCCGCCTCCGTTCCCGGCGGACCTGGAGCGACGCGCCAGGCCTTCCGTCGCATCCTTTCCGACTCTCGCAAGGTCGGTCCTGGGGATCTGTTTGTCCCGCTGCTCGGTGAAAAAGTGGACGGCCACACGTACCTCCACCAGGCCTGGGCACAGGGAGCCGCGGCGGTCCTCTGCGGTTCATCCCACGCCACGTCTCTACGCGTTCCCGATGGACGGGTCGCGTACGTGGTTCCCGACACTCAAGAAGCTTACCGACGGCTCGGAGCCGCACGTCGCGCGGCCTTCCGCGGACCGGTGATCGGCGTCGGAGGCAGCGTTGGAAAAACAACGACCAAAGAACTCTTAGCCGCCGCACTCTCCGGAAAGTTCAAAAACGTCCATAAAACAACGGGAAGCCAGAACGGATTCGTTGGGATCCCGATGACCCTGCTGGAGCTGTCGGACCAGGCTCAAGCAGCCGTGATCGAGATTGGAATTGATGACATCGGTGCGATGGCGCTCCACTGCAAGACCGTGCAACCCGATGTCGCCGTGATGACTCCGATCGCTGAAGAGCACTTGTTCCAGCTCAAAGACCTACCCACGGTCGCACGTGAAGAAACGCTGCGCATGCTGGGAATGAAAGCGGTCTCGGCTCCGTCGGTCTCTGTGGAAGACATTCAGCACCTGATCGAAGCGGGCGAAGAAGCGGGTGTGCTGGAGGAGCACGA
>JBEIOW010000174.1:0-5200 GCA_040377385.1 Bacteriovoracaceae bacterium
CATGGCGATGGCCGCGACGACCGACGCGGTTCAGATCCTTGGTGGCTCGGGCTATACACGGGAATTTCCGGTGGAACGCTACATGCGGGAGGCAAAGATGCTTCAGATCGTTGAAGGGACGAATCAAATCCAGCGCATGATCATCGGTCGCGACCTGATCAAGCGCTCCGAGGAGCGCGCGTGAGCCCCGTCACCGCCGCACGGATCGGTAGCTCCCCCATTACCCTCGACTGGTCCGGTTTTTCTGCCGCCTCAAACGGCCAATCCTTCACTCCGTCTGCGATCGATCTCGCCTGGTCACGCTTGCGCAGCCGTTTTGAAAGCCGGGAGATCGGTTATCACGATGCACCGGCGGAGAACGGGCTCTCTCAGGCCACCGAGTGCGTGGCGCTTGCCGAGAAGATCCGCGGCGCCGGCCGTATCCAAGACGTCTTCTGGCTCGGTATCGGAGGGAGTGCGCTCGGGCCACTCAGCCTGCTTTCCTCACTCGAAGAACGCGCAAGCGGCGGGCCTCGTTTTCACTTTCTGCAAAACACTGATCCGCAGGAGTGGCTAGCCGCCAGCCGACGTGCAAACCCAGAGTCCACGCTGGTGGTCTGCGTGACGAAATCCGGGACCACCTTCGAGACGCTGGCTCAGTTTCTCTTGGCGCTCGATTGGCTCGGGCGCGAGCGCTGGACGAGCCAAGTCGTCGCGGTCACCGATCCGGAAAAAGGTGACCTGCGGAAATTCGCCGAAGCAGAGAAAATCCCGACCCTTGCGATCGCCCCGTCGATCGGCGGGCGCTTCAGCGTCTTCACTCCCGTCGGACTATTTGCGGCGGCGCTGTCCGGCCTCTCCGTGAGCGATCTGCTCAAGGGCGCCACGCAGGTTCGCGACTACGTGAATCGCCAACCCGCAGAGAAGAATCAAATCTTCCTGCTCGGCGCCGAGCTCTTAAAAAACCTCTCCAAACGCCCCATTACCGTTTGCATGCCCTACTCCACCCGCCTACAGCTCATGGGTGATTGGTTTGTTCAGCTCTGGGGCGAGAGCCTGGGAAAAGATGGCAAAGGGTTCACCCCGGTCGCTGCCCTTGGAGCGACGGACCAACACAGCATCTTGCAGCTCCTGAGGGACGGCCCGGACGACAAGGTCACTGGCTTTGTGACGGTGGACCAGGTTGAAGACCGGGTAAAGATTCCCAAACCGCTGCTGGAGAGCCAGAGCGCGGGACTGCCCGCATTTCGAATCCTCGAGAACCATTCGCTGAAGGACCTGCTGGATATCGAGTACCAGGCCACCTCCCTGGTTCTGTCACGACGCAGCAGACCCCATTTTACGCTTCGGTTGGACCGCCTCGACGAGCAGGCCCTAGGCGCACTTTATTTTGTTTATGCGACCCTAACGGCGTTTACCGGCAGTCTCGCCGAACTCAACCCTTTTGACCAACCGGGCGTCGAGGAGGCGAAGGTCTATATTCGCGAATCCCTTCAGAAAGTTTCCGAAGATTCGAGTCGAAATGAAGAGAATGAACGCGCAGTCGAACGCCTCCGACGTCATCGCGACACCGACCGGGATCCTGACCGGGAATCGGATTGACGCGATCTCACTTCACGACATAACCTTGAACTCTATATGAGTTGCGTGCCCCCACCGGATTCCGGCGATGACGTCGGCGAAAAGACAGCCGTGCTTCATGGCGACCAGGAGACCCTGAACAAGGAACTCCAGCGCGCCAAGGAGCAAGAAGCCTGTCTGATCATCATCCGCGGTACCCCGCAGGGACATCGCTTCTTTCTCACCGCGCCGGAAATGATCCTGGGCCGCGATCCGAGCGCAGACGTCTCCATCGTCGACCAAGGAATTTCGCGTAAGCACGCCCGCGTCGCGCGCGTCGGCGAGAAGGTCGTGATCGAGGACCTGGGTTCCTCCAACGGCACCTTCGTGAACGATCAGAAACTCGAGCCCGGCAAGAAGCTCGAGCTCAACAAAGAAGACATGATCAAGATGGGCGCCTCCATCCTGAAGTTCTTGCCCGCAGGCGAACTCGAAATTCTCTTCTACGGCGCCCTCGGCGCGGCCGCCCACCAGGACGAACTCACGAAGATTTACAACCGCGCCTTCCTCAACGAAGCGCTCGCGGCCGAGTTTAAGCGCGCGCGCGCGTTGCACACGGACTTCTCGATTCTCTTCTTCGATCTCGATCACTTCAAGAAGGTCAACGACACTCACGGCCACGATGCGGGGGACTACGTCCTGCGCGAGTTCACGAACGTCGTGAAGATGAAGTTCCTGCGGCCGAAGGACATCTTCGCGCGCGTCGGTGGCGAGGAGTTCATCCTGCTGCTTGCCAATACCGCGGCGACTGCCGCTCAGGTCATTGCCGAGAAGATCCGCGCCGCCGTAGAAGCGCACTCCTTCGTTTATGACGGCAAAAAAATCCCCGTCACGACCAGCATGGGCGTGGCCGAGCTGACCGCCACGATTGAGTCCCCTCAGGCGCTCATGAAAACCGCCGACAAGGCTCTTTACGCGGCCAAAACGGGCGGACGTAACAAGGTCGTCGTCGCGACTTAGCGGTCGGCGCTCTTTCCCCCTGCTCCCCTGTTGAAGTTCCTCCGCCGGTGTGGTCGTTTGGCCTCATGAGCACGCGTATTCGCATCCTTCCTCCTTCCGTCGCCGAGCGTATCGCTGCCGGCGAGGTGGTCGAGCGCCCCTCCAGCGTCGTGAAGGAACTCGTCGAGAACGCCCTCGACGCGGGGGCGACCGAAGTCGTCGTTGCGCTGGAAGACGGCGGCAAAGCACGGATTGAAATTCTGGATAACGGCTTTGGGATGGAACCCGCGGACCTCGCGCTCGCGCTTGAGCGGCACGCGACCAGCAAGGTGCGCGATCTCGCTGATCTCGATCGCATCCTGACGCTTGGCTTTCGTGGTGAGGCACTCCCGAGCATCGCGGCGGTGGCGGATCTCTCCATCACCAGCCGCCCTCGTGTTTCTGCCGATGCGGCTGAACCCGATGCTTACGAAATCCATGCGTCCCAACCCCAGGATCGCGCGCGAACGGAACCCTCCCGCGCCAAGCCGGTCACCTTTGGACATTTTCTGGGTCGTCCGCACGGCACGCGCGTCGTGGTGCAGAACCTTTTCTCGCAGGTTCCGGCGCGCCTGAAGTTCCTCAAATCAGCGGCGAGTGAAGTCTCACAGATTCGTGAGCTCCTCGAGCGCATCGCGCTCTCTAAGCCAGAGACGGGCTTCCGGCTCGTGCACGGCGATCGCACCGTGCTCGCCCTCCGTCCGCAGACTGAAGCGGAACGCATCCGCACCCTGTTCGCCGATGACGAGGACTTTCCGCTGTTGATGAAGGAAGAGACACGCGGAGCGCTTCGCGTGCGTGCGTACTGGCTCCAGGGCCTCAGTACACCCCAGATGAAAAAACTCCTGCAGGTGGTGAACGGCCGAACGCTCAAGGATCGCCTCCTCCAGCAGGCGATGCTCACGTCGTTTCGTCAGACCTTGTTGCCGGGCCAGTTCCCGGCCGCGGCACTCTTCCTTGAACTCGATCCCGCGCACCTGGACGTCAACGTGCATCCCACTAAAACGGAAGTTCGGTTTCTCGAGTCGTCCGCGGTCTTTCGCGCGGTCTCGGGTGCATTCGAATCCCTGCTTCGCGACCACGGCATGGTCGGCTTTGCAGCGGGCAGCGCCGCACCGTTGGCCTTCGGGCGAGGAGCGCCGCTCACGCCAGCCTTTGGATCCCCGGGAGAAGCCTCGGGCGGACTGAGCGCACATGACGCTTCCGCGATGCTCCTCCATCGCCCGGACTCTCAAACGTCGCTCGGGATGAGCCTGCCCTTTGCTCCATCCGCGTCGACTGGGCAACCCGAGGAGACGTCTTCACTCTTTCCCGCGGGCGCCCCGACGCGTGACGCACTTGCGGAAGCCCTGATGGCGAGCCCGTACGTAGGTACTCTCTTCCAAACCTATCTGCTCTTTGACCTTGGCGAAGAACTCGGTGTCGTGGATCAGCACGCTGCCCATGAGCGGATCCGCTTTGAGTCGCTCCAGCGCCGCCTGCGCGGCGGAGAGATTCTGCCTTCGCAGCGCCTCCTGACGCCGGAGAATGTTCCGTTCGATGGAGAGCGACGTGCGGACCTCGAGGCGCGTCTGCCCTGGCTGGAAGGCCTGGGCTTTGAAGTCGAACTCTTCGGCGAAGACCGCGTCTTGTTCCGCGGAGTCCCCCCAGAATGGGGTCTTCAGGATCTCAAGATGCGGCTCCACAATCTTCTTCTGCGCGCGATGGACGCCGAGACTCCCGAAGGCGACTGGATGGTGGACGAAGCGCTCTTTGAGAAGCTCGCGTCCGAAGCCTGCCACTCTTCTGTCCGAGCCGGTGACCGCCTAGAGCGCAGCGAAGCCCTGGGACTGGTCGAGGCACTCTTCCGTACCCGCCATCCGTGGAACTGCCCGCATGGTCGCCCGACTCTCGTGCGCGTACCCCGCGCGCGGCTCGAAGAATGGTTCCAGCGCCGCGTTCCCCAATGACCGCGTCTGCTGCCCCCTCAGTTACCGCGCTCCTCACGGGCCCGACCGCCTCCGGAAAGACTGCGACCGCGCTAGAGTTCGCGCGTCTGCATGGCCGCATCGAAATCATCAACGCCGATAGCCTACTCTTCTACCGAGATGCAGATATCGGAACCGCGAAGCCCACGTCCGCTGAGCGCGCGGAGATCCCTCACCACCTGATCGATATTCGTAATCCCGGGGAGCGAATGACGGCCGGAGAATTCCGCACGCTCGCTCTCGAGTGCATCCGTGAGATCGAAGCTCGCGGTCGGCGCGCGCTTGTCGTAGGCGGCTCCGGGTTCTACCTCAAGGGGCTACGACACGGGATTTGGGACGCCCCAGCGGCGGATCCTGCGCTACGAGCTGAACTCGAGAAGCTCGATTCCGCCGCGCTCACGCAGGAACTCCTCGCGGTGGATCCAGAGAGCGCCAAACGGATCGGACCCGGCGATCGTTACCGGCTCGTTCGCGCGCTCGAAATCCATCGACTGAGCGGCAAAACCGCCACTGTCCTCCGCGCGCAGGAGTCGCCGGCACCCGACCGTCGCTTTCCGCTCTTCGTAGTGGATCGAATGGAGGACGAAATGGAGTCGCGGATCCAGGCGCGCACCCGAGCGATGCTCCGGGACGGGCTTCTGGAAGAAACCGCGAAG
>JBEIOW010000323.1:0-3467 GCA_040377385.1 Bacteriovoracaceae bacterium
ACGTCAGCCAAAGATTGCCGGGATTTCGTGAGGGGCTTTAAAAATGGCGGAGAGGAGAGGATTCGAACCTCCGATACCCTTGTGGGGTATGCTCCCTTAGCAAGGGAGTGCCTTCGGCCACTCGGCCACCTCTCCGCATGTTCCTTCAGTATGGGGAACTTCTCCGTGATAACAGAGCGATTCGCCGAGTTCAACGATAACACTTAGCGTTAGCCTTTCGAACTCGCAGAGAAATGCCTATAGTCGGGCATAATGGATCTCCGCGAAACCCACCAGATGACCCGCGAGCAAGAGTACGCCCACTGGTGGATCCGAACCCGGTTCGGCTACCTGGCTGAAGCCTTGGATGTGGCGCAGGCTGAACTCAAAAAGCCTCTACGAATCCTCGAAGTGGGCTGTGGCACGGGTCAGAATCTAGAATTCATTCGTACGGAGTACGGTAGCCGCGCCCAAATCGAATCTCTCACCGGTATTGATCCCCATTTTGCAGAGAAGCCCATTCTTCGCGGTGGCACCACCGCGGATTGGATCGGTCGCACCCTGGACGAAGCGCCCTATGCAGGGCCTTTCGACGTGATCATCGCGATGGACGTGCTCGAACACATTGAAAACGATGGTCAAGCACTCCAAGAGTGGCTCGATCGCCTTACGCCGAACGGGTTTATTTTTCTGACGGTGCCGGCACTGCCCTCGCTCTGGTCACAGCATGACGTGCGACTCGCGCACTTCCGGCGCTACACCGAAAAAACCTTGAGAGCAGTCATTGAAAGTATCGGCGCCGAGGTACTTCGCATTCGTTACGCCTTCTTTTACGTCACGCCTCTCGTCTTCCTGGTTCGTAAACTGGGACTGGGCGCCCGGACGGGAAGCGATCTCATGCCCGTTCCAAAATTAGCTAATACCGTATTACGGGCCCTCGGATCCGCCGAACGAAAGGCCGGAGGAAATCCCTGGCTCGGAACATCGCTCGTCGCTCTTGTGAGGAAATCCTCCTCTTGAAAATCGGCGTTGTGATTCCGGCCTACAATGAAAGTGCACGTCTTCCCGGCACGCTCGCGGCGCTGACGCAATCGATTCAATCCGGCGCACTACCGGGGCTGGAGATCGTCGATGTCGTCGTCGTGGACGACGGCTCTACGGATGATACTTCCACCCAGGCACGTGCACCCTTCAGAACCGTTCGCCTTGACCGCAACCGTGGTAAAGGCGCTGCGGTCCGTGAAGGGTTGCGGGTCGTGAGAGGCGACTGGGCACTTATCGCGGATGCGGATCAATCCACTCCCTGGGACCAACTTAATCGGTTGGTACTCGCGGCCCAGGAATCAGGTGCTCGCATCGCAATCGGATCGCGCGGCCTCGCTAAGAGTCAGCTCGATCGACGGCAGTCCAAAGTGCGAGAGATTCTCGGCAAGGCGTTCAACCGGTTTATCGTGCTACTCACTGGGCTGCCGTTCAAAGACACGCAATGCGGATTCAAGCTCGCACACCTTCCTTCGGTTCGACCCTGGCTATCTGAACTCGCCGTCGACAGATTCGCGTGGGACGTGGAATTCCTCATGCTCGCGATGCGCCGTCAAATTCCTATCGTCGAGGTCCCCGTGATTTGGCGTCACGAGGACGGGAGCAAAGTCCGGGTCGTTCGGGACGGTCTGCGCATGGTGACCGACTTTCTGAAGATCCGCGTGCGCGTGACCCTGAAATCCCTCAAAATGTAAGTCATGCACTTTGATCTCCGCGCCCTAGGCGTTTACCGGATCGGCATTGCCGCATGCGTGCTAGCCGATCTTTTCGATCGCGCCCGCAATCTTACTCTCTACTATACCGATACCGGGGCGCTTCCGAGACTCGCTTTGATCGATGAGATTGGCGACGCTTGGCGGCTTTCACTTCACCTCGCGAATGGTACGAGCAGCGGCCAATCGATTCTATTCACTGCCGCCGCAATCTCCGCTTTCTTGATGATGGTCGGCTGGAAGACCCGCCTCTTCACACTTTTAACTTGGCTGTTTACGTTGTCAGTACAAACGAGGAATCCGCTCCTGCTTCAAGGGGGTGATATTTTCCTGAGATGCATTCTTCTCTTCAGCATTTTTCTGCCGCTTGGAGCTTCATTTTCAATCGATCGCCTCTTTAGGGCGCCTTCCAATGAGGCTCCGCACACCAGTACGGATTTTAGCTCTCCTTGGACTTCCGTTTTCACGCTTCAAGTGGTGCTGCTCTATTTCTTCACAGGTCTGCTCAAACTGATGCACCCGGCTTGGCAGAATGGGGACGGCGCATATTACGCATTCTACACGTTTCAGTTCATGACCTCAGTCGGGGTATGGGCGTCAGGTCTCCCCTGGTTTGTCCAACCGATGAACTGGATTATCCCGATCTCAGAGGCCTTTCTCCCCATTGGAGTCTTGTTGCCATCGCGTTTCTGGAAAATCCGGACCGCCACGGTGGCTTCTTTCTTCGCACTCCACTTGGGGATCTTCCTTCTATTTGAAGTGGGACTCTTCCCCTGGATCTGCCTTTCTCTTTGGTGCGCGTTCATTCCGGGCCAAGCGATCGACCGGCTCGCTCCCCTCTTTCGGAAAAGACCGAAAAGGGATTTCACGATCTTCTACGACTCGGATTGTGGAATCTGCAAAAGAATCGCGATCTACCTGGCTCGGTTGGGAGGAGTCTCGGACGCCCGCGTTCAATCGGGAGATTTTTCGCCCTCGGTTCAGAACGAGATCGAACGCGAAAACTCCTGGATCGTCGAGCGTCGTGGGCCCGAGGGAGTGACCCGTCTCCTTCGATTTGAAGGCGTCGTAGCACTCCTCGACGCCCGGCCGATGCTGCGTCCGCTGACCGCAGTCCTGAGTCTGAGACCCGTTTGCGCTATGGGCAATCGACTTTATCGGTGGTTTGCTTCGCATCGCACCGGGTTTGCCGCGCTCATTCCACAGTTTGGAGCAGACCCTCAGCAACGACTCACTGAGCGCCGACCTATGCGCGCTTCCAAATTCCTCGCCATCGCAATCTCGTTTTGGCTGATCGCCTTTAACTTTACGGGCCTGTCCTCTCTTTCGCGACACCGCTGGTGGTTTGATCAACCCTGGGCCTACTTTGTCGGTCTAGATCAATACTGGGACATGTTCTCAAGCCCGGTGATTGAAGATGGTTGGTTTATCCTGCGCGGAGTTCTTGCCGACGGAACTGAAATCGATCTCCTGCAGGACGGTAAGCCCATCGACTGGAGTACGCCATATTCTCCTTCCTCTCGTTTTGATGGTGAGCGGGAGAGAAAATTCCTACTTAATCTCTACTCTAAGCGTCGGGAGAATATTCGTCGCTACTTCGTCGGCTCTCACTGTATCCGGTGGAACAAGACCGAGAGAAACCCCTCTGCACTCGAAGCGATGGAGTTCTTCTATATGAAGTATCCGACGCTGCCCGCCCGCCAAGGCAAAGGACCTGTCGAAAAGGTACGGATC
>JBEIOW010000329.1:0-3434 GCA_040377385.1 Bacteriovoracaceae bacterium
GAGATGTCCAGTCTAGCCCGAAAAGAATTCGAAAATGAGTCAGAAAAAAGAACGGAAGAATCAGGACGCGAAAATCGTCTGAATCTCTTGCTCGATCAGCTCTTCCTTCATCTGCTTGGCCAGCGAGATTTCCTTCACGAGGAGGTGCTTGGCCTGGTCGAGCATCTTGCGCTCGCCGAAGGACAGGTCCTTGCTGTGACGGAGGAGGAACAGATTGCGCAGCACTTCCGCGATTTCGTAAACGGAGCCGGTCTTAATCTTCTCCATGTACTCACGGTAGCGGCGGTTCCAAGTCGTCTGATCGATCTTGACGTCGCGCTTCTTCAGGATGCGGTAAACCGCCGTGACGTCCTTCTCGGAAATGATCTGCCGAAGGCCGACCGATTCCGCGTTGTCCGTCGGAACCATGATCGTCATTTGATTGTCTACGACCTGAAGGACGTAAAACTTCTTCTTCTTGCCCCCGACTTCGCGCTCGTCGATACGCTTGACCACGGCTACGCCATGGGCAGGGTATACGGCGCTATCTCCCACCTTAAACATCTTGAGAAGACCTCCGGTGCTGACCCTTTTTCCGACACTGATCGAAAGGAAAAATTTCCTCCCGACTTCTTCAATTGGAGATCTCGATCCCGCAATGAAGCCCCACAGCGTCGGCCTCCCAGGCCGAATTTTGAGCTGTCGAAAATTAGCACAGCTGCCCCCCTGAGTCAAGCTTGACGCACCCAAGTTAGGCCACTTAAACCATTGAAATTAAAGACGATTTAAGAAATTTTTAGATAGTGTCAGTATAATTACACCCCCACCCCTATTTCGGAGCGAAGAACCCGCGTTCATGCACCGCCGAATTGACAAAATGTCGCGACGCCTCGGTCCGCGGAGCGAGTCAGGACTGCTTCTCGACTTTTTGTCAGGAACTCGATTTTCGCGAATTCCGACACGCCTTTGACGACGCCTAAACGCTTGTTTTCAATATCGAAATCGCGCCTCGCCTGGCTCGTCTACCTGGCACTCCCCTTGCGATGAAATCGGGAGAATCATGAGTGAAGAACAGCCCTCGAGATGGCGCCGTTGGTTCGGCGCCCTGAAAAAGAAGAAGAACGAGCAAGGCGAACTCCCATCGTCCGATGCCGAACGCGCTCCGCTCGCTGAGCGCCTCTCCTCTGTTTTTTCACGCGAAAAAACGGGCCGATTCGTCGAGCGCGTTCAACGCGTCGACTGGGGCAAGGTCGTGGACTGGGGACACTCCGCAGTTCAGCGGCGCGGAGCCGCGCTCTACGGCAAGCTTCTGACGGTCGCGCTCTGCGCCTGGCTGCTCGCGGATGTCTCGTCGCTTCTGATTGAAGGATTCATTCCCGAGCCACCCGTGGCGCGGGTGAGCACGGGTCGTTTCGAAAATGCTGGTTCCGGCTACAATCCCGACGACTACGCCGTGATCTGGACGCGCAACCTCTTCAACAGCAAGGGACTTCTGCCCGGCGAAGAAGATACGGGCATGCAGGATCAAGGCGGCACGCCCGTCCGCACCTCACTCCCCTTCAATTTGATCGGCACGCTCGTTTTGCGCGACGAACTGCGCTCGCTGGCGACAATCGAAGACAAGAGCGCAAGCCAAGTTTATCCCGTGCGCGTCGACGATGAGATTCCGAGCAAAGCACGCATCATTAAGGTGGAGGCGGACCGGGTGATTTTCCTGAACACTGCTTCAGGCCGCCGTGAGTTCATCGACATCCCGGCGGATCCCGCCGCCCAGAAACCCATCTCGGTGATGCGCGCAGCTCCCGCGCTGAAGGGCGGCAAAGTAGAGCAGGTCCGCGAGAACGCCTTCCAGGTTTCGCGTACGGCCGTCGACGCCGCGCTCGCTGACTTCAACCAGGTGCTGACTCAGGCCCGCGCGGTCCCAAACTTCGAGAATGGCGTGCCTAACGGATACAAACTCTTCCAAATCGTACCGGGCAGCATCTACGCGCAGCTCGGCCTTCAAAACGGCGACACCATCGTCGGCCTGAACGGCGAAGGAATCAACGATCCGGCTAAGGCCTTCGAGCTGCTCGGCCAGCTGAAGAGCGGCGCGAGTCACATGGAACTCAGCATTAAGCGAAACGGTCAGACCAAGAACATGACCTACGACATTAAGTAAGGACGAGGAACGAGCGATGAACAAACCCCAATCGACCCCGACCCCGAGCGCCGCCCTCCCTTCGCGCCACTCTCTGCCTCCGCGTGAAGATCGCCTCGAGCGGCTGGCCGGAACCGTGAGCTGGGTCAGCGTCGGCGGAATCATTCTCCTTCTCTGCGGACTCTCTTGGCAGAACGCCTTCTCCGCCGATCCACCCAAAGCCGGCTTTGAGGGCGGCGCCAAAACCTTTTCCAATCCCTACGCCCCTCCACCCGGAGGGGCCGCAGCAGGTGCCGCCGGTAGCGACACCTTCTTTGAAGACGAAGAAGACGATCTACTTTTCCCGGAAGATAGCTTTCCTTCGGGCGCCGACGGCATGGCCGATGATGGGGGCGACGGTGGGGGCAGTGGCGTGGCTGGTCGCGCAGGTGGCCGCGCGGGCGGACGCGCGGGCGGCGGCGGAGCCGGTTCTGCTGGCATTCAAGTGGGCGGATCGCTTCCGGGCGGAGTGATCGCGGGCTCCGAGATGAAGCCGCTTGCGGTGGACTCCGAGACAGCCGAAGGATGCAAAGACATCATCACCGACTTCAACTTCCCTGATGCCGACATCATGGATATCGCCAAGACCCTTGGCAAGCTCGTGGGCAAGAACTTCATCCTCGATAAGGACGTGAAGGGCCGCGTGACGATTATTTCCAACTCTCCAATCACCTGCGGCGACGCTTGGAAAGCGTTCCTCACCGCGCTCGACATCAACGGCTACGCGCTCATCCCGTCCGGCAAATACATCCGGATCGCTCGTCAGCGCGACGCTCGCGACAAACAGCTCCGCACCTATACGGGCGACTACTCGCCCAATACGGATGCCCTGATCACGCGCCTGTTCCCGCTCAAGTACCTGTCGGCCGACGAAGTCGCGCGCAACTTTCGCAGCTTCATGCCCGCCAACTCCCGGATCATCCCCTATGATCAGACCAATACGGTCATCGTGACGGACACGGGCTCTAACATCGCCAAACTCGCTAAGCTCCTCGAGATCCTCGACGTCGAGGGCTACGACACGGGCATCGAAGTCATTCCGGTCAAATTCGCCTCGGCCGTCGAACTCTCTAAACTGATCGATACGCTCATTCCCGGAACGTCGGCCGGCGGCGCTCCCGGCACACCTCCCCGCTTCGGCGGTGCGGCGGCCTCACGCTTCTCCGCTCGCCGCACGAAGGAAGGCGGCATCATCAATACGATCATCGCCGATGAGCGCACCAATACGCTCATCGTGCATGCCAACAACAAGGGCGCGGGCCAGGTTCGCGAGCTC
>JBEIOW010000580.1:0-1678 GCA_040377385.1 Bacteriovoracaceae bacterium
AGTGGAGCAAAATACGGAAGTCCTCGTCCAGTCCGGTGTCCGAGCCCAGCCGAATTATCGTGAAATGCTGAGAAGCGATCTCGATGTCCGCCGCGAGAAGAACTGCCGGTTCTCCTTACGGGCATATGCGCGCAAATTGAAGTTAAGTCCGGCATATCTCTCGCAAGTGCTGAATGGCCATCGCGGGTTGTCCGATGAGAAGGCCGTGGCGATCTGCTTTGAGCTCGACTGGCCGGAGGCCCGGAAACAAGAGTTTCTCGAGCTGGTTCGCCAGGAGAGGCGGTACGGGCTGCGCGCAGCTGGACGCGGTCTGTGGGCGACCCAAAAGAGTGCCAAGAGCTATCGGCTGAGCGTTCGGCCAGAAAAATTCGATGAAGCGGCGCGGGAGCTGGAGGCGTTCTGGACCGGCTTCTGCGCCCGGTTCGAGTCTGCAGAGGCCGCGACGCCAGGGAGTGAGATCGGTGTCGCCGTTGCGGTTACGGCACTTTAGCGACAGCGAGCTAGGCTAGAGAATCGGCACCTCGAGCGGTGCCAGTCCTTCAACGTCGAGTCGAATCGTCTGTCCAGTTTCAAGGCCGACGGCGAGGGTCGCGGCGCCTGCGAGAACCAGACTTCCGGCGGGGAGAGTTTTCCCTTCTTGGGCGAGCAGCTCACAGAGTTGGACAATCGAGTCGAGAGGATGGCCGGAGATCTCCGACGAGAGGGCTTCGTGCGCGAGCTTGCCGTTCACGCTCATGCGCATGGGGAGTCGCTCAAGCGTGAGTGTGCGGAAGTCGCGGGTAGGCTTGCCGAGCGCAAACCAGGCGGATGAACTATTATCGGCCACGACGTCCGGCAGAGAAAAATATTTAAAACCGACGTAACGGGAATCAAGAATTTCGAGTGCGGCCATGACTTCGGTGCAGGCCTCCAGCGCTTCTTCGCGGGTGACGGGCTTGTGCGCGCCGCCGAGTTCGCGGCCGATGCGAAAGGCGATTTCCGGTTCAATCTTCGGATGAATGGAGCCTCGGAGCGAAAACCCAGCCGAATCGATCTGCATCTGATGAGTGAGTACGCCGTAAACCGGGGAGTGGAGATTCATCTGCTCGCGTTTGGCTCGAGAGGTGAGTCCCATCTTCAAGCCGATGCGCGTTTCCCCGCGCGATTCCCGAAGAGCGATTCCGGCCGCTTGGATCCGGTAGGCATCCGGCAGGGAAAGATCGGGTACCGTCGAAGTGATTCGGTCGAGCTCGCGTGCTTCACGCAGACCGGTGTCGAGGTAGTGGGCCCAATGCTGAACTTGATCGGGGGTCATTGGCATAAGGGGAACCTTAACCTCCCTGTCTTCAAAACTGGCGCAAAAACGAGGCGCGGCCTAGCCGGGCCATGGTAGAAAAGGGCGGTGGACCTCGCGCGTGGCTACTACGAAATTTCCCCGCTGATTTCCGAGCGAACGGCGGTTTTTCCTGGCGACCATCCCTTTGCCCTGAAGGGGAGCCTGGACTTTGCCCACGGACACTCGCTCAGATTGGCCTCGTTTCACACGACGCCGCATGTGGGCGCGCATGCGGACGCGCCTAGTCATTACCACCCTCAAGGGGTGGGGATGGCTGAGACGGCGCTCGAACCGTACTTTGGTCCCTGTGAAGTGATCACGGTCACCGTTCCTCGCGGAGAGAGAGTGCTTCCAGCTCATCTC
>JBEIOW010000010.1:0-13917 GCA_040377385.1 Bacteriovoracaceae bacterium
ACAGGTTGTCGCCTTTTTAACGAGGCCTGACGGCGCCTCGGCATGCCTCCGGGAGTTCACGCCTCCCGTCGAAACCATTACGGGCCCGGTTTCAGACAGGCTCCACTTTAGCACAGGCTTGGGGCGGGGACGAGGCTCATTGCTGGGTCAGGAATGACCCAGAGGCGCGGGAATGGAAGTCGGGCTATCCTTAAGAAGTAGATGGGTTTCAACGGGGTTCTTTCCATCGCGCTCCTTTTCGGAGCCATGACTGCGCAGGCCGAGCCTGCTCGCTTCACGCGTTTTGCGGGGAGTGCGCCGGGCTGCGTTTTTTCTGATCCGAAGCAGCGCAATCTTTGCTGCGAAGGCGCGATCACCGCCGAGACGATCGGGACTTTTGCGTTTGGCCAGAAGTGCGCGCAAACGAAGGGTGTGATCGTTCCGTTCCACGCCAACCCGAACTCGCCGAGATTGACGCCCGAGAGCTTGGGCGATCCCTGCAACTTCCAGATCGAAGACCAGATCTACGCCGGACGGAAGTGGACCTGCAAAAGCTCGGAGCTGAAGTCAGGGGAAGTCGCCTGCCTGCCCGACCCGCAGGTCAGCGCACCGATGGATGAAAAAGTCGTGCAGCCTATTCTGGAGGTCGCAAAGACCCAGACGCCACCGGCGTCCGAGCCTCCCGCTTCAGAACCGCCAGCGACCCCGCCGACGACGGCGCCAGCGCCGGTGAGTCCTCCTCCTGCGGCCAAAAAACCGCCCAGCACTTCGGCGAAGCCACCGAAGGGGATTGTGGCCAAAATGATGACTTCACCCGATGGTGATCTCGCAAGAGTTCAGCCCTGCGTGTTTCTCCAACAAGGAAGCGTGACGCGCGCCACGGGCAAAAAGCTGCGCTACACCTTCTGCTGTAAGGAGCAAGACGTGGGCGGAGCGCTTCCGAACTGCGAAGGCGCGGGCTATGAGCTGAGGCTCGCCGGTGTCGCGGATTCGGATACCTGCGTGATGAATGTCCGCTGGGACGCGAAGAACCAAACCGATATCGGCCTGGCGGCGGTGAGAACTCCTTCGCGCGGCGGCGGAGTGGAGCGCGTGGGCAAGACGCGGGGCTATGCGAGTCCGCGCGCTGGCTGGGTTCACGCCTGCGAGTCGAAGTAGCGGCTTTCGAGCGCCTTTTCCCTCCTCACTCCATTTTACGGCATCGCAATTGCTCTACCTTCTGATGGGCGGCTCACGTCGAGCCTTAATGTCCCAAAGGGAGTAAAGCATGAGCCATGACATCCGTTGGTACCTCGTCGCGAACCGAAAAGAGGCCCTTATATTCCAGCAGAACTTCAGGCAAAAGGGAGGAGAGTTCACTTTCGTCGAACGTTTTCTTCACCCGCGCGGGCAGTTGAAGGAACGAGAGCTCGTCTCGGACCGACCTGGTCGAGGGCGCTCTGGACCCGATGGCGCTCGATATGCGCTGGATCCTAGAACCTCGGCTCAGGATCAAGAAGCGGTTGAGTTCTCGCAGCAGCTGGGCGCTCATCTGATCGACCGACTCGAGAGGGGAGCGTTTGATGAGTTGGTGATCGTGGCCGAGCCGCGATTCCTCGGCTACCTGCGCGGGGTCTTCCCTACGCGCCTGAAGAGTTGCGTGGTGAGTGAGATCCGGCGCGAGTTTGTGCGTGGATCGAACGCGCAGATGGAAGCTCAGATTCGGGCCGCGATGAAAGAAGACGAGCCCCCTCATCGTCCCGTCACGCCACGGGTTTTGCCTCCGCAAATTCCGGCGAGATTTTAAAGGAGTGCGTCTGGGGCCGATCGCCTTAAAAAGCGGCCAAAATGCCTTGGCACCGAGATTGCTTTCTTAGACAGGATCGACGGCATGAAACCCGTCGAGGGAGCGGAACGCTCAGCGGTCAGGAGGTCTTCGTATTCACGGAACCTCACAGACCCAGGCAGTCGAAATCGATGCTGAATGAACCGAGAGGTGAAATTGAGCCGATTTCGGAATCCGTAGGGCTGATCCCAAATACAGCCAAAGACGGCGCTCGAACCACCTCCCGGTTGTCCGAGCGCCGTTTCATTTCTGGTAGTGCTTCAATGGAAAGTCAGGATTCGAGCTCGGCCCAACGAGCGTAAAGCCGCTCGATCTCGGATTGGGCCTTAGCCATTTCGTCCGTGAGTTCCGACAAGCGCTTCGCATTGGACGCGATTTTGGGATCGACGCTTTCCATCGCGAGTTCCGTGAGGCGGGTTTCGACCTTATGGAGGGCGGCTTCCATCCCGTCGAGATCGCGCTGCTCGTTGTAACTGAGCTTACGCTTCTTCTTGTCTCCGGGCGCTCCGGCGCTGGCCGCAGCTGGGGGCGGTGCTTTGGAAGCGATCTTTCGATTGTCGCGCTTCCAGGTCTCCCACTGATCGAGGCCGCTGAAGGCGACGATTTCTTTCTCGCGGGTTTTCGGATTTTCACCAAAGGCCAGGATTCGGCGCGCCACCTGATCAAGAAAATAGCGATCGTGGGTCACGAGAATGACCGCACCCGGGAAGTCTTGCAGGACTTCTTCGAGGACGGTGAGGGTGGCCAAGTCCAGATCGTTGGTCGGTTCGTCGAGCACGAGGAGATTGGACTCTTCGAGCATGAGGCGCGCGATCAGGAGCCGGCTCTGCTCGCCGCCCGAGAGTTTACCGACGGCCATTTCCATCTGGGGCGCGGTGAAGAGAAACCGATCCAAGTAGCTTTTGACGTGCGTGCGGTTGCCGCGAAAACTTACGAAGTCGCCCGTCGGGCAGAGCGTGCGCAGGACGCTCTCTTCGGGATCAAGGCTCTCGCGATTTTGCTCAAAGTAGATCGGCTTGAGCTGATCGGAGCGAATGATCTCCCCGGTATCGGAAGTCTCGTCACCCAGAAGGAGCCGGATGAGCGTGGACTTGCCGCAGCCGTTGACGCCAAGAAGCCCGATGCGGCTCTTGGGCGTGATGAGGAGATCCGTCGGCGGAACGATCACCTTGTCGCCGTATTTCTTGGAGATCCCGCGCGCTTCGAGGAGTTTCTTTGGGTTCTTCTCGGCGCCTTGGAAGTCCAGACGAACGGATTGGGTTTGGTTTCGGTAGCCGAGCTCGTCGACGACTTCTTTGAGTTCACCGTGACGTTGAATTCGCGCCTGCTGCTTGGTCGTGCGGGCTTTGGCGCCGCGGCGGAGCCATTCGGTCTCGCGGCGGAGGGTGTTCTTGAGTCGGACTTCCTGGCGCTCTTGCGCGGCCATCATCGACTCTTTGATTTCGATGTAGGTGGCGTAATCGCCGCTGATGCTGAGCAGGCCGCCTGGATTGCGGCGATCGAGCTCCAAGATGCGAGTCGCTACCCGCTGAAGGAAGAGGCGATCGTGAGTGATGGTGAGCGCGGCAAACGGCGCGTTCTCGAGGAATTCTTCGAGCCACTCGATGCTCTCGACGTCCAGATGGTTAGTGGGCTCATCCAGCAAGAGAAGATCGGGCTCTTGCAGGAGCTCGCGAGCGAGGGCGACGCGCTTTTTCCAACCTCCGGAGAGTTGGTTGACCGGGGTTTCAGGGCCAATGCCCTCGGCGTCCGAGAGGGAGAGGCGGGAGAGGAGCTCAGAGGCCCTGGCCTGAACCATGGGGTCTTGGCGGGCGTCCGCGCTTTTGGCGCCTTCCATGACGGTGGCAAAGATCGTAGCGCCTTCTTTAAAGGTGGGGACCTGCTCTAGGAAGCCGACGCGGAGGCCGCGCTGGAAAGAAAGTGTTCCCGTGTCTGGGTCTGTTTGCTGAGCAATCAGGCGCAGGAGGGTCGACTTGCCGGCGCCGTTCGGACCGATGAGTCCGATCCGTTCGTTGGATTCAATGGAGAAAGTGACGCCGTCAAAAAGCGGACGGGCTCCGAATCCCTTTTTAAGCTGATGGGCGCTGACAAGAATGGGCACTGGACCTTCCTCATACCTCGAACGGCCCTAGAAGCACCAGAATTGGTCAAGATTGTATATACTGGAAGCACGGGAGCAGGATGCTCCCCCAATCCCACGAGGAGTCGCCATGGGTGTGCAAAGCCAAGGATTTAAGGCCATCAACCTCTTCTCTCTCTCCATTCTGGGTATTTCTTTCGGGCTGGTGGGTTGCTCCAAGCTAGGCGGCCCGCTCGACGTCACACTTCCGCGTCTCGCCGGGGTGGCTTACGTCAGCGGTTCGGTGAGCGGCATGCTGCCAGGACGAGAAATCGTGCTGCAGCTGGAGGCGTCTTCGTCGGCGGGCAGCTTTCGACAAGATGCACGACTTCGTTCGGCTGTGACGCCCGAACAGGCCGCCGCTGGATCTACTTTTCGCTTCGACACCCCGATTCCGGTGGGCGCGAGCTACTCGGTGAGAATTCTCGCGCAGCCGGCGAGTCCCGAGGTCGCCTGCCAGGTCGTCGACGGTCAAGGCACGCTCGAGAGCGATGTCACGTCGGTCAGCGTGGTTTGTCCGACTCTTCGCAGTCTACAGCTGGGCTGGGACCCCTTGCCTTTGCCGGCGCCGGGCGAGCGCGATGCGCGTCTGGACGCGGTGTTCAGTGATGGGTCGGTCAAGGCGGTCACGCCTTTGGCCGCCTGGTCGAGCTCGGCCCCCGCAGTAGCCAGTGTCGACGCTGCCGGAAAAGTCCGCGCGCTGAGCGCGGGAACGGCGCGAATCACGGCGACGTTCGAGGGACTGTCTGCCTCCGGCGTGGCGACAATTACGGCGGTGACGCTTCGCTCGCTCGTTTTGAGTCCTTCTTCCGTTGAGATGCCGATCGGTGGAGAGCAGGGCTTCGTGGTGACGGGGGTCTATAGCGACGCCTCCACCGCCGACCTCACCGCTCGAGTGGAGATGAGCTCGTCGCAGCCATCGGTCGCCAGTTTTGAGTCCGATTCGGATCGGGCGCGGCAGGGCGTCCTCTTGGCGCACAAGATCGGGCGGACCTCGGTGACGGCGACTGATCCGGTCAGCGGGCTGACTTCGGCTGCGGTAGCGGTGGCGGTCACTTCCGGCAAAGTCGAAGAGCTGCAAGTGGGGCCTCCACAAATCTTGGGCTGGATCGGCGGCGGCGCAACGCTGTCCGCGCACGCGGTCTACGCGGATCAAACCGTGGCCGACGTGACGGGGACGGTGAGCTGGGAGAGTTCTTCACCCAAAATCGCGAGCGTTTCGGAAACGGGTGTCGTGAGTTTTCATGCAGAAGGGAAGACCAAGATCTCGGCGTCCTATCAGGGCCAGTCCGCCGTCTCTGTCGTTGCCGTCGGCGGCGCGAAGCTGCGCGCGATCGAGCTGACTCCCGCGGAATCGGTGATGCCGGTCGGCTTTACTCAGCGTCTCCGCGCGACGGCGCGTTTAACGGACGGGAGTTCGCAAGACATCACGGAGTTTTCCGACTGGTCGGTTTCCGATGCGAGGCTCGCGAGCGTGAGCAACGAGTCGGGCCTGCACGGGCAGGTTCTCGCGATCGCCAAAGGGAAGGTGGAGGTGGTCGCCTCTCTTCAAGGAGTGAAGGGCGTCGCGACGCTCAAGCTCGCCGCCGGTGACCTCAAGGAGATTCGCTTGGATCCGCCGGGCGTTCTTTTGCCGCGCGGGGTGAACACGGCCTTCCGCGCTTACGGAACATTTTCTGAGATCAAGTCGTTTGACGTCACCGATCGCGTGAAGTGGCTGAGCTCCAATCCCAAGGTCGCCACGATTTCGAACGTCGACGGGCGGGAAGGTGAGCTCACGCACACGCACACCGGGCCTGGTTACGCCTACACGGACATTCGTGCGGCGTACTCGGAGCTGAGTTCGGCGACAGTCCGGGTCGTTTCGACCCCCGGAGTGCTCACGGAGCTGAGCGTGAATCCTTCTTCGGCCAGTTTGCGCTCGGGAACGTCGCGGGATCTCGTGGGCTTGGGTCGCTTCTCCGACGGAGCGCACGTGGATGTCACTCGTGCAGGAACGTGGCGGAGCGAGGACCCTGCGGTGTTTTACGCATCGAACGCATCGCCGGGCAGAGTGACGGGATTGTCCACGGGCGGTGCAGCGGCGCTCTTTTACCAGGGTGGGCTCTCGACCGCGGCGAAGGTCTCCGTGAGCGATCGCGATCCGGAGGCGGCTCGTACGCAGGGCACGGGTTTGCTGGCGCAGTACTATTCGGATCGATTGCTCAAGCAGTTGGTGGGGCAGCGTCTCGAGCATTCGGTGAATTATGACTGGGACCTGGAGAACGCACCACTCGGGCTCGCTGATCAGTTCTCGGTCCGCTGGTCGGGTCAGATTGAAGCGCCTGCCTCCGGGGACTACACGTTCTACACGAGCTCTGATGACGGTGTCCGGCTCTGGGTCGATGGCAAGCTACTCATCGATCAGTGGAACGATCACGCACGTGCGGAGCACTCAGCGGGGATCCGTCTTGAGCAGGGACGGCGCTACGAGATCCGTCTGGAGTTCTACGAGAACCTTGAGCACGCGGTGATTCAGCTTCGTTGGCAGGGGCCGGGCTTCATCAAGCAGCTGGTCCCCACGCGGGTGCTTTATCCGGCATCTGCGGGACATGGACAGTAAACTGTTCCTATACTTTCCATGCCGTCGCCGTTGACCCATCCCTTGAGAAGTTGAGAAGTCTTATAATTGGAATGTGGCATGTTGTTGGGCATCCCCTGCTCTAATAATACGGTGGTGCGCGATCTGGGCTAGCCTTTGCTTGCTTTCCGGATGCGCGATGCGTTTGTTTGGCGTGGCGGAGTCGCTCCAGCGTCCGGAGGGCTTGCAGCTTTCGGGTGGCCCGGCGATTCTCGAGTGGACCTCTCCGGGGATGAATTCGGCCGCCGCAGGCGGAACAAACTTCTCCCTAGTCTATACTGCGGTTGATCCTGCTGGGATTCCTTCAGACGGCGTTTCGATTGATTACAGCTCGGACGATGGCGTGACGTTTCAGCCGCTGTTGCAGGAGGTCGCCAACACGGGCGCGGCCATCTGGTCGGTACCACCGGCAACCAACATTGCTACCATTCGCTTTCGACTTCGAGTCCGCAATAACTCAGGCACCGATAGCTTTCTCATCTCAGAGCGGATGGAGGTGGATTCAACGCCACCGGTTTTCGCTATTGGTGCGCTCGTGGTCAACGAAGGCACTGGAGCAACAAGCAGTACGTCTATCCCGGTATCTTTCACGGCGTCGGATCCTGCTGTGAACGGGGCCAGCTCGGGTGTCACTTCTGTTTGCTTCAAAACAACGACGGCGGCTACTCCGCCCGCGGCACCAGCCGCAACGGATCCCTGCTTCGCGCCCCTTTCTAGCTCAGGCGATGCCGTGACCATTACCGACGCGTCAGCGTTTCTGGGCGTGGTTGGTGGGAGCTATGTCGTCTATGCATGGCTGCGCGACCGGGTGGGCAATGTGAGTGCTCTGAGCGCAGGAACAGGCACTCCTGGCAGGGATAAGAGCACTGCGGTCGTCAAGTCGGTTACTCCCGCTCCGACCTTAAGAAACGTCTTTGCAGCCAATGTCGATGCGATGAGTTTGCCCCCGACGAACGCTCAGCTCTCATTTACTCTTGCAGACCGAATTTATGTCCTTTGGGAAGCCACGGCAACGGGTGGCGCGAGCATCGTCTCGGTTGAAGTCTCCACGACTACGAATGACCTGGATTTTGAAGTTCTAGACACTCAACTAGCGAACTCGGCAAACGGCGGTTGCACGCTACAGGGGGCAGCGACCGGATGCTATCTTTCTGCTTCTCTCCCAAGCCTCGACGGCGTGCAGTTCAAGGTCCAGGTCGCCATCACGGATAGCAACGGTGTCCGACGATCCTCCGTCAGTCACCCGTTCAACACCGCTCCTTTTCGAATTCTGGCAGGTAATACGGACGTGGGGATCGGCAACGGGGCGGCCGCCACGCCGATCATGTCAGCACAGGCCACGACCCAGCAGATGGTGGTGCGATCCAACGGGGACGTCTATTTTCTCGGCACGAGGACCATCGGACTGTTCCAAATCAAGCAGTCCGACGGGGTCATCCGGAACTTCATTCCGGTGACGGGCGCGTCCGGGGGGGACGGCGGGCCGGTTGCGTCCGCCACTCTCCATGATCCGCTCAAGATCGCCTTGGATCCGAATGAAAATTTGCTCATTTTCGATCGCAGTCGGATTCGGCGCGTGGACTTCTCGACATTAACCATCGATACGCTGATCGGAGGCGGTACGATCAAGGACGATGAGATTCCGGAACCGCTTGATCTCGAAATCACCCCTTCGACACTGCCGGCGACGATGGCGATTCGGACCGCTTTTCACGTTTTGCCGAACGGACAGATGGTTTTCCATGCTGAGGAATACGGTTCGAGCGGAGGATATGGGACGCCTCTCATTGACGGAGCCGCGCGAGTTCGCGTCTACACCCCCGGCCAGGGAATCACGACGCTCTATCCGAGCGGCACCGGCCACGCGCTCAATGCCACACAGGATCTCGCGCTCTGCTCTCTACTCAACTTCGTACCGGTCTGGAATAGAGCGTCTGCATCGATCCAGAAATTCTTCTCCTGGCCCTATCACTGCAATTCGTCGTCAGCCATTCCCAGCGTGCCGGCCGCGTTTGGCCTCAATAGTGTCGCTGCCGGGCCTCATCCTCCGGAGCATCGTCCTGCCGGCCCGATCGACGGCTGGTTTGGGGCCTACTCCCAGCCGATGATGTCCTTGGGTGGACAGCTTTTTTTGATGAGTTTCCGACAGCGAATCGTGCTTTATGACGTGGATACAAACACTTGGGTGAACTTCGCGGGAACGGGGACCGCCGGTACATGCGTCGACGGCACTCATCGCCTCGCTTGCAATCTAACGCTGTCGGATGCCTACCTTGCCAAAAACGGTCAGATGTATTTTCTCGAGCTGGGGCGCATTCGTACGTTTGATGGAAATGGAAACGTCGTCACGCTCTATGGCCTAGGGCTGGTGTCCGGGGACGGAGGGTCTGCATTGTCAGCGCGGTTCTCGTCAATCGGATCGATTCAGATGGTCAGGAAAGCAGGCGCCGATCGAGTCTATCTGCATCAAGGCAGTGTGTATGCGGTCAAGAGAGTGGTCGTCGATGGAGATGTGGCCACGATCGCAGGCGCCGGAACCTCAGGCTGCATCGCTGCAGGGAGCGCCACGGCGGTTCCTTTTGAAATGGCCAACACTGATTCAAAGATACGGGTCGACCCTGCGGGCGATTATCTTTTTGCCGACTCTTGTGGCCGCGTGTACCGGCTTGATTTAGCAACGGGGCTTTGGGCGTCCTTCGTCGGCCAGGGGGCGACGAACTTTACGGCGGGAGACGGATTGGGCAACGCTGCGATCTCAGGCTCCCGGCGTCCGGCCGTCATGGGCGTGAATGCCGCAAGTATAGCAGTGAGGATGTCCAACGGATCGGACGCTGTTCCCGCGGACTATCATTACAAGTCCTACCCAATTGCCGGAGGAAACCAGGCTCACCTCGTGGGAGTTTCAGGCGTCGTCGCGAGCTCCCCACAGATTTGCGACACGGCCACGGCGGTGGGCTCCTGTGCGGCTAACGTTCGGAATTTGTCGCTCTTCTGGGATTCCACGAGCTCTACGTGGAGAGGCGTAACACCCGGTCGAACGATCTTCAGCTTAGGCGCTCAGCTCACCACTCACGGCTCGATCACCCAAAATCTTTTGGACTACCGAGCGTGGGCTCATCGTCGGACGCCGACTGCGGAATACATTTTCTACTGTGCGGCGGGCACGGTACGCCGCAAGGTCGTCGGTGGAGCGGATACGCTTGCGTTCACGTTGCCCACCGGAGTCGCCTGCAGTACCGCCATGGACTACTCTGTCGACCGCGACACGCTGGTCTTTACTTTCACCCAGAATGGTTACTTCGGAGTTGCGGAGATCGGCGGCCTGGCGCCTTAATCTTTGATGCCTTCAGGCGCCTTTCCCCATTCGTCGCACTAGGTTATTCTTTTCACAAAGTGTGTGAATGAAAAGGAGAAGCCCATGAAGAACCTCACGGTTTTGCTCGCCCGCATTACCCTTGGTCTGATTCTCGTCGTCTTTGGCTTGAATGGATTCTTTCTTTTCATCCCGGTTCCGGCGCCGGAGCCCGCAGGTGGCGCTTTCATCGAGGCGATGATTGCCACAGGGTATCTGCTGCCGTTTGTGAAGCTCACCGAGGTGATCTGTGGAGTCATGATCCTGAGCGGACGCTTTGTTGGGCTCGCCGCTGTCATCGTCGCGCCGGTGGTGCTCAACATTGCCGCCTACCATATCTTTCTCGATTCGAGAGGGATCCCGATGGGTCTGATGCTCATGGTGTTGACCGCGATCGTGGCCTTCTCCCAGCGGGACCGTTACCGGGCGTTGCTGCGGGCTTAATTATGTTGACCAGTTTGGTCAAATATGAGAGATTCCGGCGTTGAAGATTTTTGTTCGGAGGTCCTCATGAGCCGTTTTCTCGCGCGCTGTTTCGTCGTTCTCGCGGTCGCTTTCGGTGGGCTGGCTTCCGTTTCTGCTTCGGCTTTTGCAGACCCAGTCTTTCCGAGCCAGGACCTGAAGGGGGCGCTTGAGGAACTCGAGCGGATCGCACTCGATGGGCGCAATTCCCTCCGCCTCTTACGCAATCAGATGACGAACCCGCCTTTCCCGATCTCGGCTCGCAATCAAGAGAGCGCGATTTCCGGCTACACTCGGCAAGCTTGCGATCGTTTGGGGGAATTACGATTTGAAGGCGTTCGCGCGCGGAAGTTCGCGGAGAGTGAAAGTGCGCGCCTCTCGGAGAAAGACCAGAAGTCGTTGAAGGAAGTTTTCCGCCTGCAGGACGATAAAATTCCAGGGTACGAAGAGCGCTGCGCGAAAGGTCTTTCCTCGCTCGGGTTTGGGGAGCAAGCAGACCTCGAAAATGCGCTCGAACCGATCCAGTCCCGCGCGGCCAAGCTCGCGAAGAAACTCGGAAAATCTTAATCATTTCGTGCTAGCTTAGGGGTTCGTGAATTCATTAGATTCGTTGGAAACCCCGTCGTCCGTCCCTCCTATTGTTGCTAGCGAAGAAGGTGTCGCTAGCGAAGAAGCCGATGCTTCTGAAACGCCCGAAGTGACAGAAACGCCTGAGACCGCAGAAGCTTTGGCTCCGGTCATTCCCGAGATCCTCCCTTGGGAAGAGCTCGGCCTGTCGGACGATATCCTCGGCAAGGTCAAGGAAGCGGGCTTTGCTAAGCCGACTCCGGTTCAGTCGGCGGCGATCCTCGATGTGATCGATGGTTTTGACCTCATCGTCTCGGCGCAGACCGGGTCGGGTAAGACGGCAGCCTTCGCGCTTCCCATGATTGAAAAGCTCCGCGGACGAGAAGGAACCTACGGGCTCGTTCTCGCCCCTTCGCGCGAGATCGCCCAGCAGACCCAAGCGGTCTTTGAAAAATTCGGGGCACCACTCGGCGTGCGCTCGATGGTCCTCATCGGCGGCGTCGACATGCGCTTTGACACCCAAGCCATCGCGACCTATCCGCAGGTCATCGTCGCTACGCCCGGCCGGCTTTGTGATCACCTGGAGCGCGGCAATATCTGGCTCGACTTCATCGAGACGGTCGTGCTCGACGAAGCCGATAAGATGCTCGACATGGGCTTCTCCGATCAGCTCAACAAGATTCTCGATCAAACGCCGCAGTCCCGTCAGACGCTGCTCTTCTCGGCGACCTTTCCACTGCCTGTGGAGCGTCTCGCTAAGAAGATCATGTACGAGCCTCGCCGGATCTCGATCGGGCGTGCGGTTTCGCCCGCTAAGAGTGTTGAGCAGTGGGCGGTGTTCACTGACGAGACCCGCAAGCTCGGCGAACTGATGAACCTGCTCCGTCAAGAGAAGGGGAGCATCTTCGTTTTCACCCGCTCTAAGGACGGCGCCTCGCGCGTGTATCGCTCGATCCATGCCGCGGGCTTCTTTGACTGCGTTTGTCTCCATTCGGATCTTCGTCAGTCCGATCGCGAGCGCTCTTTGGAGCGCTTCAAGACGGGCGACGCCCGCATCTTGATCGCGACTGATGTCGTGGGTCGCGGAATTCACGTCGATGGTGTGGCGATGGTCGTGAACTACGATCTGCCGCAAGATCCTTCGGATTATGTTCACCGCATTGGCCGTACGGGCCGTGCCGGCGAGACGGGCAAGGCCGCAAGCCTCGTGACCTCGCGTGACCGCATGGGTTTGCGCCGGATCGAAGAAATTCTTGGGAATCCTCTCCCAGCGCGCGGTCGCGAGCGTCCGTCTGACGACGAGATGCGCGAAGGCGGCGGCTCGGGTGGGCGTGGCGGTCGTGGCGGATCGTCCGGGCGCGGTGGCTCTTCTCAGCAGGGACGTTCCGCTCAAGCGCCGGCCTCGTCGGGCTCCAGGCCTCCTATGGTTTCTCCCGTGCGTCCGAACGGAGCGGCGGGACCGGTTGCAGCAGGAGCAGCGGCTGCGCCGAGCTCAGCGCCGGCGGCAATGGCTCCGCGTGAAGCGGGCGCACCTGTAGCCGAAGGCGGCGAACCCGCGCGCCGGAAGCGTCGTCGCGGTGGGCGCGGACGCAGCGGCGGTGGCGGCGGCGGTGGACGGAGCGATGGTGGTTCAGGGGGCGGTTCGGGCGGTGGCGCTCAGGGCGGCGGTTCTGGATCTTCTTCCGGAAGCTCTTCGTCTGGCGGCGGCGGTGGTCGCAGCGGCCCGGTCTTTCCGGTCGACTGATCTGTCACTCGTCGCGTGACGAGTCAGGTCTCGAGCTCACGCACGAGCTTTGGCCGAACCGGCAAAAGCTTCAAGAAAGCCTTCAGCTTCTCTCGGCCCGCCGGATAACCGTCCGAGACGCGCTCGGCGAGAATAAGTTCATTCTTCAGCGAATGCTCCCAGCCCACGAGTTCCGTCACGCGAGTACGGTAGCCCTCGGCTTGCAGCACGAGCACGCGCAGAACGTTGGTCAGGTGGCTGCCGAATTCCCTCGCGTGCAGGGGCTGTGACCAGAGAGTGGCGAGTGCGGCCAGATCCGGGGAGTTCTTCGGGATTTCTTTCAACAGGTATGCGGTCTCGGCCTGACAGCACGGCACGATCGCAAAGGCCCGTGCGCGGTTCCGGAGCCCGAGCAGAATCGCGTCGTCCGTTGCCGTATCGCAAGCATGGAGTGCGGTCACGAGATCGAGCTCACGACCCGCGAGCGAGGAGGATTCCATTCGGAAGTCCTCCACGGCCGAGGCCTGAAACGACATTCGATCAAATCCGGAACGCTGAGCAAGCGCCTCAGCCGAGGCGACGAGTTCGGCGCGACTTTCGATGGAGAGAAGCTCACCTCCATGTTCACGCAGCACAAGGTCGTAGAGCAAGAATCCCAGATACGATTTCCCCGAACCCACGTCGATGGCCAGCGGCGCGCGACCGGCGTCATAGGCGGGCTTGAGGAGCGGATCGAGAAACTGCACCAGGTGGTAGACCTGCTTGAGCTTGCGCCGGGTATCGGCGTTCAGGCGTCCATCCCGGGTCAGGATGTGGAGTTCCTTAAGGAGCTCGAGCGACTGGCCCTTCCAGAGTTCCGAAGGATCATTGCTGTCGGAAGAGACGGGCGGCGTCACTGACGTTATGCCGCTTTCTTAAGAAGCGCGTCGCTTAGCGCGAGGGTCGCACGATCACGCCCGTCCGTTTTGGAGCGGTAGAGGGCTTGGTCAGCGCTTTCGAGGACGTCCTTAGGTTGTGAGCCATGGTCAGGATAGGCCGCCACTCCGATGCTTGCGCTGACTTTGCCCAGAGGTTGATGCTCGCCGTGCGGAAAAACTTCTGCAGTGAAGGCAGCGCGGACCTGCTCGGCAAGTGAGATCGCCTGAAGTGGCGAGGTCTTCGGGCAAAGGATGACGAACTCTTCGCCGCCGTATCGTGCGGGCAAATCACCCGGACGAGCGCTGGATTGCAGGATGCGGGCAACGCGCCGGAGGACCTCGTCGCCGGCAGG
>JBEIOW010000399.1:0-2864 GCA_040377385.1 Bacteriovoracaceae bacterium
ACTCAATGAGGTGGGTGTCCATGTTTTCGTGGATTACGCTCACAAGCCGGACGCGCTGGAAAACGTCCTTTCCACCCTCAAGGAGCTGAAAGGCTCGGGACGGCTGTTGACGGTTTTCGGTTGTGGTGGTGACCGTGACCGCCAGAAGAGACCAAAAATGGGCGAGATTGCGGCGCGTCTTTCGGATCAGGTGTGGGTCACCTCGGACAATCCAAGGACCGAAGACCCGCTCGCGATTATTGGCGAAATCCTCGTTGGAATGGGTGACTCAACCCATTTTTCCGTCGAACCGGACCGTGCTGAAGCCATTCGAGCGGCCGTGGAATCCGCCCGACCGGGAGATCTTCTCCTCATTGCGGGCAAGGGTCATGAGGATTACCAGATCATTGGGGTCGAAAAGCGGCCTTTTGATGATCGCAGCGTAGCGTCAGCCGCACTCCGGGCAAAACACCCGAGTGCTTGACTTCGGTTTTCGGAAATCTGTAGCATCCGGCAATGCTCTTTCACCTTCTGTATCCGCTTTATCCGGAGCTCCCTTTCCTGAACGTGTTCAAATACATCACGTTCAGGACCTTCGGTGCCGCGATCACCGCGGTCTTGCTTTGCATGGCGCTCGGACCCTCTTTCATTCGATTCCTGCAATCCAAGCAGATGGGTCAACAAGTGAGGGACGACGGACCTAAGTCGCACCTTTCGAAAAAGGGCACGCCGACGATGGGGGGTGGTCTGATTCTCCTTTCCATCACCGTTTCGACGTTGCTCTGGTCGGATCTCTCGAATCTGAGCATCTGGGTCGTTCTGCTGACGACTCTCCTGTTTGGAGTGGTGGGCTACTTGGATGATTACCTGAAGGTCATCCGTAAAAATCCGAAGGGGCTCTCAAGCCGCCAGAAGCTTCTAGGGCAATTCGTGGTCGCGCTTAGCGCAGCGCTCGTTCTTTACGCTTTCCGCGATTCTCCGCCCGCGCTGAAGTTTCCGTTTCTTAAGGACTTCTCCCTCGATCTCGGCGTGTTCTGGATCGGATTCGCTGTTTTCGTAATCGTCGGAGCTTCGAACGCGGTCAATCTGACGGATGGATTGGACGGCTTAGCGGTCGGTCCAACGATCACGACTTCGGTCACGTTTCTCATCCTGGCCTACTGCGCCGGCCATTCTCGCATCGCCGAGTACCTCCAGATCCCGCACGTTGCAGGTGCCGGTGAGCTTGCAGTGTTCCTAGCGGCGATCGCCGGATCCTGCCTGGGCTTCCTTTGGTACAATACCTATCCCGCTCAGGTTTTCATGGGGGATGTGGGTGCACTGGCTCTAGGAGCTGCGCTCGGCACGACGGCGGTGATTACGAAAAACGAGTTCCTACTTGCTCTTTGTGGCGGAATTTTCGTACTAGAAGCGGTCTCGGTGATGGCGCAAGTTTCCTCGTTCAAGTTGACGGGGAAGAGGGTGCTCAAGATGGCGCCCATCCATCACCACTTTGAGCTGAAGGGCTGGGCGGAGCCCAAGGTCATTGTCCGATTCTGGATCATTTCGATTCTGCTCGCGTTGGTCACTCTTTCGACCCTGAAGCTGAGATAGGCAAAAGGTAAAGTATGAGTAAGTACAAGGGTAAGCGAGTTCTCGTAGTGGGTTTCGGGGTGTCGGGCGCCTCGGTAGCCAAATACATGTCTAAACAGGGCGCCAAAGTGATGGTGACCGATTCGAAGCAGCGTACGGAGCTTCAGGCTTCGTTCGATCTCGTCGGTGACCTGAAAGTCGAGTACGAGCTCGGCAAACATAATCCCGCGACTTTTAAGTCCGCCGAACTCATCGTGCTCAGCCCGGGTATTCCGCCCAATACGCCGCCGCTTGGCGAAGCTCGCGCTGCCGGCGTTCAGATCACTGGAGAAATTGATCTTGCGGCGCAAGCGATCAAGGAACCCATCATCGCCGTCACGGGCTCGAATGGCAAAACGACGACGACTACGCTGATCGGTGAAATCTTTAAGGCCGATGGCAAGTCGGTTTTCGTCGGCGGCAACATCGGTAAGCCGCTCATTGACTATGTTAACGAAGGCGAGAAGGTCGATCGCGTGATCGCGGAGCTTTCCAGCTTCCAGCTCGAGACGATTGAGAAGCTCGTCCCATCGGTGGCGGTCTTCACGAACGTCAATGAGGACCACCTCGACCGGTACGGGACCCTCGATAATTATATCAACGCGAAGAAACAACTTCTGCGCCTTTGCGACAAAAATAGTTTCGTCGTTCTGAATCATGATTGTGCGATCTCTTCGAAGTTCGCCCACGAGACTTCGGCCAAGGTGATTTGGTTCACCAAAAAAGACCCGATGACCGTCGGCGGCCAATTCGCGGAGAATTTCGTAGGCTGCTACCTCAAAGCGCAGACCAAACAGATTGTCGGTCGCTTCACGGGCAAAGAAGAAGTTTACGACATCTCGAAGCTGCGCCTCTTCGGAGAGCACAACCGCGAGAACCTGATGGCCGCGATCTGTGCGGCGCGCTCAGTGGGCGTTAGTCCGAAAGCCGTCCAGGAAGTGATCGAGAGCTTCAAGGGCGTTGCGCACCGGATTGAGTTTGTTCGTCGTAAGGACGGTGTTTATTTCTTCAATGACTCGAAGGGGACCAACGTCACAAGCGTCGTGAAGAGCTTGTCCGCATTTCCGTCCAATCCCGTCATTCTCATCATGGGCGGCAAGGACAAAGGTTCAGAATTCACCCCCCTCGTGCCGTACATCCAGAAGAACTGTAAGATCCTGATTCTCGTCGGTGAGGCCAAAGAGAAGATCAACCGCGCACTCGGTGACTTCGCCGAAACGTTTATCGTCGGGACCTTTGAGGAAGCGGTGCTTCTCTCGTTCCAGAAATCGCGA
>JBEIOW010000186.1:0-5029 GCA_040377385.1 Bacteriovoracaceae bacterium
ATGTGAGACCGCGTTGATCGCGTTCCGCTGAACCTGCTTGTTATGGACGTGGTTGTTGATCTTCTGCTCGATGAGGAGATAGATCGCCTGCACAAGCATGCGCGGCAGTCCGTGTTCTGTGAGTGAGCCGATTTTCTGCACGTAGTGATACGGCTGGTGCGTGTAGCTGGCGATCACGAGGTCTGCGCCGGCATCGATCGCCACGTGCGTGGACAACGTGTCTCTGACTTCCCCATCGATGTAATTGATGAGTCGTCCATCCGCGTGTCGAATCGCATAAGGAGCGTAGATGAAGGACATCGCCGTGCTCGCCGCGCAGGCGTCGGAAATAGGGATATCATTGTCATACTGACAGGTGAGATCGGCCGCAGGAGGCTGATAGCTGTACTTACCGAAGACGACCTTGCGAGAGTGGTTCAACTGGGTCGCAACGATGAAGAGATCGGCCAGGTAATCCTGGAAGTGCCCTGAAGGCATCACCTCTTCCCGGATGTATTGCTCGATTCCAGCGGTGGAGAAGATGCCCGTCGTGCGCAGCCACTTGAACTGAAGGAGCGCTTCCCAATTCCCCTTCATCAGATCGCTCACGATATTCTTAAAGAGGAAGATCTGCTTGAACTGCTCGCGGGCGAGCTCCTGCGGGCGGAGCTTGAACATGCGGGGGTAGGTCAGACCCTGAAGAACACGTGGCACCATGTCCTTGGGGTGCTTTGGCTGACGTCCTAAGAACGAGTTGAAAATGTTGTCCAGCGAGTAACCCGCCGCCAGATAAGAGGAGATGATCGATCCGGCGCTCGATCCCACATAGGTGGAGATCTCCATAGGACCCGGGGTCCGTTGCCGCTCAGCGTTGGGCTCAATGAGCCCTCCGAAGAACCGAAATCCCTTCTCCTGAAGGGCCAGGGCCACCCCCAAGTGGAACGCACCGGCTTTGGTGGCCCCGCCACTGCATACAAAGGCGATCTTGCGCTTGGGTCCGATGGCGATCTTTTGGCCGCCGCGAGTCATCTTAATATTCAGGGTACTTGAAATCGTGCATCATGAAAATAGAATGGTCGGTGTGATGAATACTCAAACCGGGGATTGGTTGCCGTTGATGGAATATGCGATGCGGAAAGGTGTCAGCCTTTCGACGCTTCGTCGCTACATCAAGGCCAAGAAGATTGAATACCGCCTCGAAGAAGGACGGTACCTGCTCTGGGATCCCGAATCCCGGCCCGGCGATGCGCACCTCGCTCCCGGCGCTCCGCACGCGCCCAATTCTGCGCAGCGGATTTCCATTCAGACACAAGCCGTAGCGCAATCCTCGTCGCCCGCCGAATCCCAGAAGCTTCAGCAAGATCTGCGGCAAGCGCAGGAAGAGATTTCTGAACTCAAGACGCTGATCGCGCTCTACGAAGAACAGATGCTCGGCCAAGAAAAGGACTCCCATTAATACGCGGGCGCTCGGTCTCTTCTTCGCGCTCTCCGCCATCGCTGCGCCGCTAGTGTCGCAAGCGAGCACGGAACTCGATCGCCGGTTCGCGCTGGAAACAGTGGCGGTGCTTCGCGCCTGGGACAATGTGGATGGGCTTTTTGCTGACTACGTTCAAGAGGCCTTCCGCGACTATCTCGCGGCGCAGAGCCGCTTCGTCGCGATTGACGCCACCAAGGTTAACTCCGTCCTCTCCTCCTCGAAGATCCCCTACGGACAGCTGATCGAAGACCCGAAAATCTTGCTTCAGGCATCTCGCACTTTAAAGGCGGAAACCCTGGTTCGGACGCGGGTCTATAAAGAAAACTCCAACTACCGGTTCCAAGTAGATTGGCTCCTGGCTCCGCAAATGGAAATCCTCTCGAGCGACACCTTCCGGCTCGAGCAACCCGCTCCCGGCAAGTCGTTCGGCGTGGAAGAGCTGCAAACTCGGCTGCAACAGTCACTGGACCGCGTGATCCGAAAGATCCCGATCCAAGGCCATGTCACCGGACGGGACCAGGACTCGGTGACCGTGAACCTCGGTCGCTCTTCGGGAATTCGTCGGGGCGATACGCTCAAGATCGGTACCCTCGAGGAAGTTAAACGCCATCCCCTGCTCAAGACGGTCGTCGACTGGCGCTTTGATCCGACCGGAGAAGCCCGCGTTGAATCCGTGGAAGACGCGCTCTCCTTCGCCAAGATTCTCCAGGAAAACGATCGTCGGCCGATCGCGCGCTACCAAAAGATCGTGACGATCATCAAAGCGGAAGAAGACTCGAAAGTCGAAGTCCTGACGGGCGAAGAAGCAAAAGCGCGTGAGCTGCGCCAATCGCCCAAGAACGGGTGGTTCGACGGAACGCTCTGGATCGGATCATTTAAGCGCGACTACTCGTCCTCGCCCACGAGCGGTAAGTCCGGCAGCGGGTTCCTGATCGGCGCCAAAGCTGAGGGCCAACTCTGGCTGACTCGCGAATGGTTCACCGAGATGACGCTCGCAGGGGCCACCTCAGGCTACTCCCAAAAAGATACGGCGACCGGGGTCGCCACGGCTTCGAGTGGCGTGTCTGCCTCGCTCGTGCGTTTCAAGCTCGGCGGCGGATACACGTTCTTCAGTACGCCGGACCTTTTCGGGCCTCGGGGCTGGATCAAGGGTGGCTTTCAAACGACTTCTTACCGGCTCCCACTCTCTGCGGCTGAAGAGACTTCGAGCAACTCCGTGAAGGGACTCTTTCTCGGGGTTGGCGGGGCGCTGCCCCTCCGCGAACCCTTCGGACTTCTTCTGAACCTGGATTTCGGGATTCTCACGAGCGCCAGTGATGACAATCCGGCGGCTGCAAGCATCAGCGGTGCCTCGAGTGTGAACTTCTACATCGGGGGCTATTACCGGCTGGACCAGCGCATGACGCTCAAGGCCGGCTTCGAAATTCTTTCTCAAGGTGCGGACTATGCCTCGGGAGCGGGATTTTCCCAGAAAGTCATCACTTTCGGCCCTTCCCTCGTCTACTACTTCTGATCTAGTAATTGGGTTCGATGAACTCCGCCCGCCAAGCCGAAAAGCGTATTCGCGAGCTCTCTGAGCTGCTCCACTATCACGAGCATCGTTATCACGTGCTCGATGACCCGGAGATCCCGGACGCGGAGTACGATCTACTTTTCCGCGAACTCGAGGCATTAGAAAAAGAACATCCGGAGTTGCGCGCGCCGGACTCCCCTACTCTGCGGGTCGGCGGTGAAACCCTCGACGGCTTCATCAAACGCCAACACCGCGTGCCGATGCTCTCGCTTCAAAATGCGATGAATGAACGTGAATTTCTCGACTTTGACGAGCGCGCCCACCGCTTTCTCGAACGAGAGCCTTCCACTCCGATCGAGTACCACTGCGAACTGAAGTTCGATGGGCTCTCCATGAGTTTGACTTACGAAGACGGGTTGCTGGCCCACGCTGCCACTCGCGGCGACGGCGAGATCGGCGAGGACGTCACGCACAACGTTCGAACGATCCGCTCCATCCCGATGCGCCTAAAAACCGCAAAGCCTCCGAAGTTGATCGAGATCCGCGGCGAAGTCATGCTCCCGATTGCCGCCTTCGAGAAGCTCAATCGCGAGCAAGAGGCCCGCGGCCTCAAGATCTTCGCCAATCCTCGGAACGCCGCAGCCGGTTCGATCCGTCAGCTCGATCCCAAGATCGCAGCTTCACGCCCGCTGACCGCATTCTTCTACGGTTTGGGTTATTGCGAAGGCGCGAAGTTCAAGACCCTCACCGAATACGAGGACACGCTCATCGAATGGGGCTTCCGCGTCGGCGATCAGCGACGCGTCGCCCGCGGCGCGGAAGAAGTCCTCGCCTTCTACCGAAAAGTCGAGGCCCTGCGGCCTAAACTCGACTACGAGATCGACGGCGTCGTCGTGAAGGTCAACTCCTTCTCGGACCTGGACCGTGCTGGAGCCATCGCGCGCTCACCGCGGGGAATGGTCGCGTTCAAATATCCCCCAAAACCTGCCGAGACCCGCATCGAGGACATCCTCGTGCAAGTCGGCCGCACGGGCGCGCTGACTCCCGTAGCGGTCCTAGAGCCCGTGCGCGTGGGCGGTGTGATGGTTCGGCGCGCGACACTGCACAATCAGGACGAAATCGATCGTAAGGATGTCCGCATCGGCGACACGGTGCTGGTCCAACGTGCAGGCGACGTCATCCCGGAAGTCGTCCAGGTGCTGGTCGAGAAGCGAACTGGAAAAGAAAAGAAGTTTCGTCTTCCCGATACCTGTCCGGTCTGCGGAAGCCCGGTCGAGCGCAAAGGCGCGGAAGCCGCCGCTCGCTGCACGAGCCGAGGCTGCGTGGCACAACTCAAGGAGCGCCTTCGCCACTTCGTTATGAAGGATGCGCTCAACATGGAAGGCATGGGCGAGAAGATCGTCGAGCAGCTCGTGGACGAAGGTCTCGTGCGCTCGCCAGCGGATCTCTTTCATCTCACGAACGAAAACTTTCTCGCGCTCGAAGGCTTCGCCGAAAAGTCGAGCGAGAAGGCCGTCGCCGCCATTCAATCGGCGCGCAAGCCTGAGCTCTATCGGCTGATTTTTGGCTTAGGCATCCGTCACGTCGGCGAGAGCACGGCGAAGATCCTCGCGCGACACTACGGTGGGATGGATCCGCTCCTGAAGGCGACCGAAACCGAACTTCAGGAGATCCACGAGATCGGGCCCGAGGTTGCCCGCAGCATCCACGCTCACTTCACCGATCCAGAGAACCGCCGCGAGCTCAACGAAGTCCTCAAACACGTTAAACCCATCGCTCCCAAGCAAGCCGCCGCCGGCGGGAAACTCGTTGGAAAAACGCTGGTCCTCACCGGAACGCTCCCGACTCTTTCGCGCTCAGACGCAACCCGCCTGATCGAGGATCAGGGCGGTAAAGTCTCCGGCTCTGTCTCCAAGAAAACGGATTTCGTCGTGGCGGGCGAAGAAGCCGGCAGCAAGCTCGACAAAGCCAAAGAGCTTGGCGTCGCCGTTCTCGACGAGGCGGCTCTGCTCTCCCTGCTGCAATCCTGAAAATAGAACCGGACGAAGCCCATCCTGGTG
>JBEIOW010000499.1:0-2196 GCA_040377385.1 Bacteriovoracaceae bacterium
CCTGAACCCATTCGAAGTACGACACCACGACGCCGCCGGCGTTGCAGAGCACGTCCGGGATGATGAACGCGCCGCGATCTTCGAGGATCTTGAGCGATGGAGCGTCGATCGGTCCGTTGGCGCCTTCAGCAATCACCTTGGCTTTGACGTTGTGCACGTTCTTTTGCGTGATCACGCCGTCGATCGCCGCCGGAATGAGGACTTCCACGTCGAGCGTGAGGAGGTCTTCGTTCGTGATCGGCTCGGCTTCCGGAAAGCCTTCGAGCGTTCCAGTCCGATTGTAGTGTTCCACGACCTTCGGGATGTTGAGTCCGTTCCGGTTGTGGATCCCGCCGCGGTAGTCGCTGACCGCGACGACCTTGGTGCCGAGACGATAGATCTCTTCCGCCGCGATGGCGCCGACCTTACCGAAGCCGTGAACGGCGACGGTCGTGGTCGAATCCATCTTGATCGCGCTCTTGCTGCCGATCGAGTGGAGGTGCTTAGCCGCGTGCTGAATCGTGTAGACGACACCGCGTCCGGTGGATTCGTTCCGACCGAGCGAGCCGCCGATTTCGATCGGCTTACCCGTCACCACGCCTGGGATCGTGTACCCCTTTTCTTGCGAGAAGGTGTCCATGAGCCACGCCATGTGCTGAGCGTCGGTGCCGACGTCCGGAGCAGGGATGTCCTTGTCCGGTCCGATGATCATATTGATCTCGGTCGTGTAGCGGCGCATGAGCGCTTGGTGTTCCTGGCGAGAGAGTTCGCGTGGGTTCACCCGAATGCCGCCCTTGGCGCCGCCAAGCGGAAGGCCGACGAGCGAGCACTTGAACGTCATGAGCATCGCAAGGCCCGCGACTTCAGACAGGTTCACTTCCGGATGGAAGCGGATGCCGCCCTTGCCGGGTCCAAGGGTCATGCTGTGCTGAACGCGGTAACCCTCAAAGACGCGGATCGATCCGTTATCGCAACGGATCGGCACGCTGACGATCATGGCCCGCTTAGGCACTTTCAGACGCTCGAGAATGTTTCGATCCAGGCGCATCGTATCCGCTGCTTCGGTCAATTGCAGAACCGAGTTGCGGTACAGATCGCTCGAATCCCAAAGATGGGAGCTGAGGCTCCCTTCACCTGTCGTCGACATCGCGAAATCTCCTGTGTGGTGGAGCGAGCATACTCCTGCTTTCCCCTGGGATTCAACGGGCGGCTCGGCTTACAATCTTTTCCAGGGTGGAAAAATCCATGGCTCAAAAGAAACTTCGTGTCGCGGTGCTGTATGGGGGGAGATCGGGGGAGCATGAGGTCTCGCTCCTTTCGGCGGCTTCGGTCATTCGGAATCTGGATCGGGAACGGTTCGAGATTATTCCCATCGCCATCGACAAGCAGGGGCGTTGGTTGCTGAACGACCTTCGATTGATCGAAGAAGCTCAGAACAAGAAGTCGCTCCCCGTGGTGACCGCAGCCTCACCCGAGGTCATGCTCCCACCGCAGCCCAGCCCCGCTCACCAGGGATCGGCTCTGAGAGCGCTGAACGCGTCTGACGCGTCGCGCTCAATGCCTCAGCTGGACGTGGTTTTCCCGGTCATGCACGGGCCGATGTGCGAGGACGGGACCATCCAAGGATTCTTGGAGTTGGCCGGAGTCGCCTACGTTGGATGCGGGGTGTTGGCCTCGGCCGTCGGGATGGATAAAGATGTCGCCAAGCGCCTCATCCGGGATGCCGGCTTGCCGGTGGTCCCTTTCCTGATTGAACGGAAAGTCGGCTGGGAATCCCGGGTGGATGAACTCCGAAATCGGATCGCCTCGGATCTGGGGTTTCCGTGTTTCGTGAAGCCGGCCAATAACGGTTCGAGTGTCGGCGTGCATAAGGTGCGAGAGCCCGCGGGACTAGCGGCGGCGCTCAAGGACGCCTTCCTCTACGACACCAAAGTCCTGATCGAAAAAGCGATCGACGCGCGCGAGATCGAGTTTTCGGTCATGGAGAACGCCAACGACCCTTCTCAGCCCCTCGTCAGCGTGGCTGGTGAGATCATCCCGCACCATGATTTCTATTCTTACGAGGCTAAGTACCTCGATGAGAACGGTGCCGGGCTCGAGTTGCCGGCGAAGCTGACCGATACCCAGCTTCGGGACGGTCAGCGCATCGCGCGTGAAGCGTTCCTCGCGCTCGAGTGTGAAGGGATGTCGCGGGTGGATCTTTTCCTGGATCGTAAG
>JBEIOW010000492.1:0-2275 GCA_040377385.1 Bacteriovoracaceae bacterium
CTCGTGCTCGCCGATCCGGCGATGCAGGAGATGGCCCGGGCCCGGGTGCGCCGCGCCCAGGAGGGTGAGCCTCAGGCGCCGCTCGTCTACGATTCGCGCCGGGCCGATGGCAGGTTGATTCGGGCGCGCGTGGAATCAGAAATCCGTCGTTACCTCGCCAGCCAAAACTACTTAGAGACCCAGACTCCTCTCCTCGTTCGATCGCCCGGGATGGAAACCCATATCCGACCGTTTGAACTGCGAACGGGCGCCTTCCTGCCAACGTCGCCGGAGTTCGCGATGAAGCGGCTCCTCGCCGGAGGGCTCGAGCGCATATTCCAGATCTGCCCGAGCTTTCGCCTCGAGCCAAACTCCACCACCCACCATCCCGAGTTCACGATGCTGGAATTCTACCGCGCGTATGCGGATGACGAAGCTCTGCGGGGAGAAGTCGAGCAGCTGTTCGCCTCGGTGGCTCGCGCTCTTTTTGGGCGGGAGTCCTTCTTCTTCCAGGGCCGCGAGATTTCTGTCGCGCCTCCTTGGCCACGCCTTCGCGTGCGCGACCTCTTCCTAGGTCTCGGCGTGGACTTAGTGAAATCATCTACCGCCGAGCTGCTCGGCCGCGAATGCACACGCCTCGGATTAGAGTTTCAAACCACGGACACCTGGGATGATCTTTACTTCCGAATCTGGCTCAACCTCATCGAGCCAAAACTTCCCGCCGATCGGGCCGTTTTCGTTTGCCGCTACCCCGCCTCTCAGGCTGCGCTCTCCGTGATCGACGAGGATCCGGATGGAAGCCGCTGGGCCAAGCGCTTTGAGCTCTACGCGGGAGGCCTGGAACTCGGCAACGCCTTTGAAGAACTCACGGACCCCATCGCGCAGCGCGCGCGTTTTGTCGCGGACATGCAGCTGCGGGAGGAAGTTTACGGACCCGAGTTCCCTGCCTCGCCCATCGATGAAGGTTTCCTCCACGCGCTCGAAGAAGGAATCCCTCCCTCCGCGGGGATCGCGATCGGTGTTGATCGCATGGTCATGCTCTTTGCGGATGAACCGGATATCGCTTACACGCGCTGGCTGCCGAGCGTCTCATCCTGATTTTCCATCGCCGCCTGATAGCGGTAGAGGCGCGCGTATAGCCCTTCATGCTCGATCAGGGCCGCGTGATTCCCACGCTCAATAATTTCTCCGTGGTGCAGGACGAGAATCTGATCGCATTCGCGCACGGTCGCGAGACGATGAGCGATCAGAACCGCCGTGGCTCCGCTAGAGGCTTGCTTGAAAGCCGAAGCCAAGCGCTCTTCGGTATCGGAATCAACATTGGCCGTGGCCTCATCCAAGATCCAAAACTTTGGGTGCGCCGCAAGCGCGCGCAGGAAGGAAACCACTTGCCGCTCCCCCAGGGAGAGGTTTGTTCCGCGCTCGTTCAACTCTTCCTCGCCGCGCGGACCGAGCCACGCCTCGGCGCGAAGCTCCACCGCCGCCCGCTTCAAACCTGGATCGGCGAGCACTTCGGGACGTCCGAGCGTGAAATTCTCGTGCAACGATCCGGAGAAGAGGAAAACATCCTGCTGAATCAATCCGAGGCTCGCCCGCAACCGCCGCTTGTCATACTCGCGCAGGTCCTTGCCATCGAGCAAGATGCGCCCCTTTTGTGGATCGTAGAACCGCATCAGTAGGCTAATCAGCGTCGTCTTGCCTGCGCCCGTATGTCCGACCACGCCGACGTGCTGGCCTGGCTGGATCTCGAGCGAGAAGTTCTTGAGGACCCACTTCTCGCCCGTATAGGCAAACCAAACGTTTTCAAAAACGAGGTGCCCGCGCAGGTCAGGATAGGGATCCGCGCGAGACTCGATATCCTGAAGCCCGCCTTCCGGGTTCCAATCCAGGATCGAGAAGATCCGCTCGGCCGATGCCATGCCCGCGAGAAAAATATTCCACTTATCCGCGATCTCGCGCACGGGCTGAAAGAGGCTCATCGAGTAAGTCAGAAAACTTACGAGGAGTCCCACTTCGAGGCCGCTGTCCAGGACCAGGTTGCCGCCTACGATGAGGACCAAGGCGACCGCGACCCCTTCCGAAATCGTGATGGCCGGCTGCAGGAAGGCGTACACTCGGACAGACTCCACCTGCGCGTCGCAGTAGCGCTGGTTGACGCGCGAGAAGCGTTCGAAGTGAAGGCTCTGACGGTTGAAGAGATGCACGATACGCATCCCCTGAATGTTCTCGGCGACGAAGGCATTGAGGGCCGACAGCCGGGTCCTTGCGTTCCGATAGGAGGCCTGAAGCTGTCCGC
>JBEIOW010000552.1:0-1904 GCA_040377385.1 Bacteriovoracaceae bacterium
GCCAATCCGTAGGCGCGCCAGTTCACGGTCGTCAGCGCTTGCACGATAGCGCACGCGCTCTTATCGAACTGCAGCGGGACGGTTAGCAAAGCGCAGAATCTGTACCGGCGAGTCCGGTTCGCCCGCGCGCGTCTCAAGGCGCGCGATCGCGACTTCCACCTGCACAGGCTTGAAGTCCGCGATCGTGGGCTTCCGGGTCACGACCGAGAAGAAGTCGATTGCGCCCAGGCGACGGATGCTCTTGCCGAGTGACTCCTCGCCGATCGAGAGCACCGACTTCGTGGACGGCGCCATGAGCTGAACATTCTGGATCGCCGTGAAAAGCTCTTTGAACTCCGTATCGGCCACCGAGTCGACGACCTTCTCGAGCAGGGCCTTTTTCATGCCGGCCGCAACGAGATCCTTGAACGTACCTTCGTTCACGCGCGAGAAGCCGCGCTTGAGCCAGTCCTTCACCTTCACGCGGCCAAAAAGATGGGAGTGCGCGATGAACTCGCCGAGCTTCATCGTGTGCGGGTGCGGCTCCACGGCCTCCGGAATCGCCGGAATGTCCTTCGTCACGCGCTCAATCTTGATCTCCTGCGGGCCTTCTTCGGGCGAGCCAGGCAAGATCGCGTGCAAGGTGAGATGCGGGTTCACGAGCGCGGTGCCGTTCAGATAAGTGAGGAGACCGCCTTCGCCGTTCAGCTGAATGCGCCCGTCGATCACGAACTCGACCGCCACGCCGTGTGGGCGATCCCAGTCGATCGTTTCCTTCTCTTTGACGACGCCCTTGTTGTGCTTGATGTCGACTTCGACCGTGCAGCTCACGGCTTTGCGCATCGATTTGGTCTTGGTCGTCACGCGTGCGCCGGTGGCGTTGGTGAGCTGCGCCCAGGTAGTCGCGGCCGAGATCCCGATCCCCTGCTGTCCACGCGAGCAGCGCCCGCGGCCGAACTTCGAGGAGGCGAGGTACTCGCCGTAAACTTTCGAGACATCGTCCGGATCAATGCCGGGACCATTGTCTTCGATCCGAATCCGGATCTTGTCGGAATTCTTGAGAGAGCCCGCGCCGAGCTTCTCGATGGTGATCTTGAGGTCCGGCAGAATACCCGCGTCCTCGCAGGCGTCCAGAGAGTTGTCGACCGCTTCCTTCAGGGTCGTGAGGACCGCCTTGGTGGAAGAAGAGAAACCGACCTGCTGCAAGTTCTTGGCAAAATATTCAGCCGTACTCGCCGTCGTAATGCCTTTCGACGGCTTGGAAGTCTTCGTGGCTTCGCTCATGGCTATACTTAAGCAAAGCCGTCGGTCGGAAGTCAACCCGCGTTCAGGAATTCGGTGGAACGATGAGCGGCGCGACCGGAGGCGGTGGCAGGATCGCGAGTGTCGTCACGGCCAGCGAAGCGAGAATCGGACCGAGAAAGATCCCGGCAAAACCCATCGTTTGCAGCCCGCCGAAAACAGCGAGAAACGCGAGCAGCGGATGCAGGTTGGCCGTGCCGCGCAGGATGGCCGGGCGGATGAAGTTATCCATCGTCGCGACCAGGAAGGCGCCGATCGCCAGCGCGATCCCTCCCCCGCTACCAATCACGAAGAAATGATGGATCGCCACCGTGAAGGTCACTGGCGCCGAGCCTACGAGCGGCACGAGCGACATGATGAAGATCATGAAGCCGATCACGGCCAAGTTGCCCTTGCCGACAAACGCACAGAAAATAACGAAGGTCAGCGACTGCGCCACCCCCGTCACGAAGGCCGCGAGAATCACGGAACGACACGTCCCCGCCAGGGCCCCCAGCAAGCGATCCGTCTGGCCGGCATCGAAGAACGAGCGCTGGCGCGCGAAGTCGCGAATCTTCCCGCCGTCCATCAGGAAAAAAAGCACGCTGATAATCATGATCACGAGACCCATGATCGCGGCGGGC
>JBEIOW010000241.1:0-4282 GCA_040377385.1 Bacteriovoracaceae bacterium
CGTCGTGCTCAAGGCCGTCGAAAGTCTCGGGGGAACCATCCTCGAAGTCTTCAAGGGCGAGGCCAAGAAAAGTCCCATGAGCTTCCTCGGTCTCCCGTTCATGGCGTCCGCCCTGCTCGGGATGAAACGCAAACTCGATTACGCTGAATACGGCGCCGCCCCACTCCTGGGAGTCGCGGGTTACGCCTTTGTCTGTCACGGCAGCAGCAGGGGAAGGCGATCAAGAACGCCCTGCTGCGCGCCCAGTCCGCCCTCAAAAGCCAGTATCTCGAACGCCTGCGCGATGCGCTGGCGGACGGCATGCTGACTGACGCGGCCCCGTCCCCCTCGAATCCCAAGGAGTCCAACCCATGAGTGCGCATGATTTTACGAATCTCTCGCCGTTCGCGACGACGATCCTCGGGACGGGCTCCGCGTTTCCTCAGCGCAGACTCACCAACGCCGAGCTCTCCAAGTCCGTCGACACCAACGACGAGTGGATCGTGGAGCGTACCGGGATTCGCGAACGCCGAATTTCGGAACCCGGGAATCCGGAGGAACACAACTCCTCGCTCGCCAAACGTGCCGCCCTCCAGGCGCTCGAGATGGCGGGAAAGAAGCCCGAAGACATCGACGCCATCCTGTTCGGCACCTGCACTCCGGACACGCTGATCCCGTCGGCCGCCTGCATGCTCCAGCAAAAGCTCGGCGCCAAGCGCGCCTGGGTCCTGGACGTCAATGCCGCCTGCTCAAGCTTCGTCTACGGCCTTTCGATCGCCGACATGTTCATCCGTGCGGGGTCCGCCAAGACCATCCTCGTGGTGGGCAGCGAAGTCGTTTCCTCGTTCGTGAATTGGGAAGACCGCGGCTCATGCATCCTGTTTGGCGACGGCGCCGGCGCAATGGTCGTCGAACGCGTAGCTCCAGATCATCCGCACCGAATTTTCTCGAGCCACCTCCGCGGCGATGGCGACAACTGGGAAGTTTTCCACATGCCGGCGGGCGGGTCGGCCATAGAAACCACTCCGGAAGTCCATGCGCAGAAACTCGACAAGATGTCGATGAAGGGCAAAGAGATCTTCAAAATTGCCGTCAAGACACTCGCCGAATTCGCCGAACTCGCCCTCGAGAAACACGGCGTGACGCCACAAGAGCTCGACTGGATCGTCCCGCATCAGGCCAACTTGCGCATCATCGAAGCTGTGGCCAAACGCCTGGACTTCCCGATGAGCAAGGTGCTCGTGAACGTCGATCGCTACGGCAACACCTCGTCGGCTACCGTGCCGAGCGCGTTTGACGAAGCCGTCCGTGATGGGCGCATTAAACGCGGCCAACTCGTTCTTTTTGACGTTTTCGGCGCTGGCCTCACCTACGGCAGCATGCTGCTGCGCTACTGACCCCCAGAACTTTTTTGACGAAAGGACCCGAGCAATGACGACCGCTTCCTCACTCCTCGCGCTTTTCCCCGGACAGGGAGCCCAGCATGTCGGCATGGGCAAAGAGCTCGTTGCGCAGTTCCCGTTCGCACGCGCGATTTTCGAAGAAGCCTCCGACGCCGTGAAGCTCGACCTCCGCAAGCTTTGCTTCGAAGGTCCAGAGAGCGACCTCACGCTCACGATGAACACGCAGCCCGCGCTGCTCACGACTTCGGTCGCTGCGTTCCGCGTGGCGCAGAAAGAATTCGGCTTCCTCCCCGCGGCGGTCGCGGGCCACAGCCTTGGCGAATACAGCGCGCTGGTTTGCGCCGGCGCGCTTCCGCTTTCGTCGGCGGCCCAATGGGTGCGCGAGCGGGGGAAAGCCATGCAGGAAGCGGTTCCGCCCGGACAAGGCACGATGGCCGCGATCCTCGGCGTCGAGGACGAAGTCGTCGAAAAACTTTGCCGAGACGCTACCGAAGCCGCGAAGGCCAAGCGCGCCACCGGTGAGCAAGCGGAGATGACCGTGCCCGCCACGGTCGAGCCCGCCAACTACAACGCTCCCGGCCAGCTGGTGATCGCGGGCTCCGTAGACGCCGTCGAGGCCGCGGTCGAGCTCGCCAAAAGTGGTGCATACGGAAAGGCCAAAGCGATGGTTCTGAATGTGAGCGCGCCCTTCCACTGCTCGCTCATGCGCCCCGCCCGCGAGCGCATGGCTTCCCTCTTCTCGCAGGCCACCGAAGGCTCGCGCCCCGCGCGTCTCGATTGTCCTTATATCCCGAATCGCACGGCGAGAATCGCGCGTGAGCCGGGCGTGATTTTCGAACTTCTCGTCGAGCAAGTCGACCACCCCGTCCTCTGGAAACAGAGTGTGCTCGCGATGCTCGCGAACGGCTGGACTCGCGCGGTGGAGTTTGGTCCCGGCAAAGTGCTGCAGGGTCTGGCCAAACGTAATCCCGGCGCCGATGGCCAGATCCTCTCCATCCTTCCGTTTGGCGATCCCTCGGGCATGGCCGCTCTCGAAGCTGAACTCAAGAAACCCTAAGTCCAAAGAAACCCTGGAGAACCCATGACGAATCCCAAGCCTATCGCCCTGGTTACCGGAGCTTCCCGCGGAATCGGCTCTTCCATCGCGAGAAAGCTCGCGATGGATGGTTTCCATGTCCTGCTCAACTACTCATCGAACGAAGCCCGCGCGCGCGAACTGGCGGAAGCCATCACGAAGGACGGCGGAAGCGCCGAACCGCTCGGCTTCGACGTCAGCGTCTCTGAGCAGGTGAACGAAAAGTTCGACTGGATTCAGAAAACGCACGGAAACCTCGGCGTGCTCGTCAATAACGCGGGCATCACGATCGACGGCCTCCTTCTCCGCATGAAGGACGAGGACCTCGATCGCACCCTGGACGTCGACCTGAAAGGCGCGATTTTCTGTACACGCGCTGCGGCCAAACCGATGATGAAAGCGCGGGGCGGCAGCATCATCAACATTTCCTCCGTCATCGGAGAGATGGGCAACGCGGGGCAATCTGCCTATTCCGCGGCAAAAGCCGGATTGCTGGGTTTTACGAAAAGCGTCGCAAAAGAGCTCTCCAGTCGTCAGATTCGCTGCAACGCGATCACCCCCGGATTTATCGAAACCGACATGACCGGGGCCTTGACGGTGGATCAAAAAGACGCCATTCTGCGGAGCATTCCGCTCGGTTTTTTGGGGAACGGTGAAGACGTCGCCAATCTGGTTTCGTTCTTGGCCTCCCCCGCCAGCCGGTATATCACCGGCCAGATCATCGGCGTGAACGGTGGACTGTATATCTAAGGAGCTCCCGCTGACGGAGTCCTTGCTCAAGGAGATAGCCTCGCATGACTGCGAACGTAGAAGAACGGGTTAAGAACATCATTTGTGATCAACTGGCCGTGGAAGCTGAGAAAGTAACTCCCGCCGCTTCGTTCATCGATGATCTTGGCGCCGACAGCCTCGACATCGTCGAGCTCGTGATGACGATGGAAGAAGAGTTCGACCTCGACATCCCCGATGAAGACGCTGAGAAGATGAAAACGGTCGGCGACGTCGTGAAGTACATCACGTCCAAAGCGACGGCCTAAGATTCGATGATGGCGGGCGCGCAGAACCATCCTAAACGCCGAGTCGTCGTCACGGGCATCGGCGCGGTCACTCCCCTGGGAGCGACGGCGTCCGAAACCTGGAAGAACGCGCTCGAGGGTCGTTCCGGCGTCCGCCGCATCACGAATTTCGATCCGACGGAGTGTCCCGTCAGCATCGCCGCCGAAGTTGACTCGTTTGACGTCACTCGGCCGATGGGTCCGTTCACTCCCGATCCGACTCATCCCGACCAGATTCTCACTCAAGCCGCGAACTCCAAGGACGCACGTCGCGTGGGGCGATTCACGCATCTCGGACTCGTCGCCGGCCTCGAAGCTTACGGCGACTCCGGCCTGGACTCGGCACGCACCCTGCTCTCTCCGCACCGCATGGGAGTCAATATCGGCGCCGGCATGGGCGGCTTGCCCGAAATTGAAGCCGTGCACAGTGAGTTCCTCGCCAAAGGCTACAAGCGCATCACGCCTTTCTTCATTCCGCAGTCGATCCCCAACCTGGCGTCGGGCCAGCTTTCGATCCTGCTCAATTTTCAAGGCCCGAACATGTGCAACGTCACCGCGTGCTCCTCAAGCGCACATGCGCTGGGTGAAGCCGCTCGCTTTATCGAGCGAGGTGACGCCGACGTGATGATCGCGGGCGGAGCCGAGGCCGTGATCTGCAAACTCGGCATCGGTGGCTTTGCCGCGATGAAGGCCCTCTCGACCCGCAACGAAGAGCCGACTCGGGCTTCGCGTCCATTCGACGCCGGCCGCGATGGTTTCGTGATGGGTGA
>JBEIOW010000511.1:0-2150 GCA_040377385.1 Bacteriovoracaceae bacterium
CGGAATTCCGGTCGCCACTGTCGGGATTGGCAACAGCGCTAACGCTGGGTTGCTCGCTGTTCAGATCCTAGCGACTTCAAACAAAAAGCTGGCGGCAGACCTTGAGGTCTACCGCCAGTCTTTGGAGTCCAAGGTCGCTGAGATGAATTCTCGCGTGGCTGGACAAAGCTAAGTTACTTGCGTTGCTGGCTCATTTTCAGCATCAGGTCGTACGCTTCACTGTCGAGGATAATCGCTTGAACGTATAACCGCATCTTCGCTGAGTCCGTCATCTTTGACGGGTCAAGACTGGGATCGAACAAAGTGGGCTGGATGGCGTTCGCGGCGGCTTTCTTCTGCCCGGCGTTCAACTCTTTCTCTAGGACCGCCATCACGTTGTCCACGTTGTCGGCCACGATAGCTTGCCGACGAATGTGCATCGTCTTGAAAGTCGCGGCGACCTCCTTCATGGTTTCTCCGGGCGGGAGCTTTTGCTCGTCGATTCCTTCCTTCAGCGCGACGTCGACCTTGGCCTCGAGCTTCACCAGCATGTCGTACTCCACCATTTCGGCTTTGCGCACTTCCTTGCGAGCATTTTCTACGGCCGGGAGAACCTTGTCCAGCTGGGCTTTGGTCATCACGAGGGGCAGGAGCTGATTGAGCAGGTCCATGCGCTTGATTTTTGAGATGATCTCATCAGCGCGCTTCCCGCGCTGCTCCTGAGAAACCTGGGCCGTCAGCACCGATCCCATGAGGGCGACCGCGACGAGAGTGAGAGTCCATTTTGCATTCATGATTGATTCTTCTTACCAGACGACTGGCTGGCCTTGGGAGGTTCGGCTTCACGCTTCACGGCGGATTGCTCTGCCTCTTGCACGAGCGAGATCATGCTCGCGGCGGCCATCACCTGGATGTGAACAAAGACTAAGCCAAGGAGTGCCACGGCAAACCAGCCGCCCAGCGTAAGCCCATCCGGAGTTAGTCCTCCCCAGAGGGAAACAAGCCAGAGTCCGCCCAAGAGCAAAATTGCTCCGACGATAAAGCCTAGGGATCCGAGGAGCACACGCTTGGAACGGGAAAGCGCGGATATTCGGTCGCGGATAACGTCCTGACGGCTGCGTTGGAAAAATCCGTAGCCGATCCAAACCACACACGCCAGGCAGGCTTGCCCCCAGATCACCGCCCGAAGGTACCAGCTAGCGGGTCAGGATTTCGCGGAGCTTTCGGCGATGAGCCACGGTTCGGAGTTTCTTGATCGCTTGTAACTCGATCTGGCGGATGCGTTCGCGGCTGATCTGCATCTCTTTGGCGAGCCGCTCTCGGATAGAGCTCAGTTCTTCACCTTCATCCATCCTGAGACGCTGCATCATGACGCGGCGCTCGCGCTCCGTGAGCTCAGTCATGATTTCGTGAAGTTCTTCCACGCGCTCGGTGGTCATCACCGCGTCTTCCGGGCTAACTGTCGCGTAATCAGGGAGGAGTGAACCGAGGGTGGTGCCTTCCCCGTCGCCGACTCGCATATCCAGAGAGAGCATGTCCATGGAGCTCTGGAGCAAAATCGTCAGCTTTTTCGGGCTCAACCCGAGGCTGATCGCGAGTTCTTCATGGGTGGGCTCGTGGCCGAGTTCTCGCATCAGGCGCATCTTCTCGCGATCGATGCGGCGAAGCGATTGGGAAATGTGGGCCGGGAGTCGAATCGCTTTCGACTTGTTATCAAGCGCTCGGCCTATGGACTGGCGGATCCAGTGGGTCGCGTAAGTGGAGAAGCGGAAACCTTTACCCGGATCGAAGCGATCCACCGCGTGCATCAATCCAATTGCGCCTTCTTGAATGAGGTCTTCTAGGGGGACCGCACGAGAGCGGTAGCTCTTTGCGATGTTGATGACGAGCCGCATGTTCGACTCGATTAAGCGAAGACGGGCGGAGACATCACCTTTTTGCGCAGCTTCGGTCAAGTCGAATTCTTCATCAGAACTCAACAGTGGAGCTTGCGTCAGGCGTCCGAGATAACTCGGTATTCCGTCATCGTGGTCCATCGTATGCCGCATCATTTCCTACGTCGCTTAGGGCGAGAACGTGGTCATTTCAACATGTCCATGGTCAAAGTCCAATTGCACAGAAGGAACCGCAAACGATATGCCAATGGCCCCTCCTCCATCAAAATTTTTGAC
>JBEIOW010000018.1:0-12001 GCA_040377385.1 Bacteriovoracaceae bacterium
GCGGCAGCGGCGGCGGCAGCTCCGGCTCCCACTGCGAATTGAACTCCAGGGTTTCCGAAGGCAGTCGTCGGAATCAGCGTTGCGGCCAAAATCCACTTCATCGAGGTCTTATAAATTCCAGTATTCATCTCTCACTCCTCTTCCATCCGGGGGTGCCGCTGATTCTTCCTGTGCGGCGTATCGGGATGGGTCTCTCTACCCACAGATAAAGCAAGGGGTGAGCCAAAATGACACCATGAGTTATTCATGATAAAATTTAGTAATATCAGATATTTAAAGGGTGTGTCCGAGGTGACCTGGGTCGAGATCGTCTGCGCAATGAGCGACGACTGTTCAAAATTTCGACAGTCCTATCAGAAGTAAAACTAGGGTTGATGGGGCCAGGTGCCCTTGTTACCTTCCCGTGGCTGTAGCGCGGGTAAGCGTTCAGCATGACAAAGAAATCCTCTCTCGAACGGGCTGGCAGGCAGGGTTTCGGTGCTGATTTTGGACTTCAACCCTGAGTGAGGCATTCCCATGGTCTTTAAGAAAATTGAAGCCGACCGTTTTGAGCAAATCGTATTCTGCAGCGACCCCCGTGTCGGTTTGAAGGCGATCATAGCCGTTCATTCCACGGTCCTTGGACCCGCCGTTGGTGGTTGCCGGATGTGGAATTACGCAAACGAAGAAGAGGCGCTGACGGATGTTCTTCGTCTCTCTAAAGGGATGACCTACAAGGCGTCCATCTCCGGACTCGAATGGGGTGGCGGCAAATCCGTCATCATTGGCGACCCGAAGACTATGAAGACTCCGGCGTTTCTCGAGCGTTTCGCGGAGATGGTCAACAATCTCGGCGGCACTTACGTCACTGCAAAAGATGTTGGCATCGGCGGCGAAGACCTGAAGCTCATGAAGTCTAAGACCAAGCACGTGCTGGGGATTGAAGGTCTGCCCGGCTCATCTGGCGATCCGTCGCCTGCCACAGCGTGGGGAGTTTATCACGGCATGAAGGCCGCAGCGCAGGCAGCCTTCGGTTCACCCTCGCTTAAAGGACTGAAGATCGTCACTCAAGGTCTGGGCAGCGTCGCCTATTATCTCGTTGGACATCTCGTGGAAGAGGGCGCGAAAGTGATCGGCACCGATGTCGATCAGGCGGTCGTGGATCGCGCGGTCAAAAAGTACGGGATCGAGACGATTCGTCCGGATGCGGTGTTCGATACCGCTTGCGATATCTTCTCTCCGAACGCTTTGGGGGCGATCATCAACTCCGACTCCCTTTCTCGTCTCAAGACGAAGGTGGTCGCGGGCGCGGCGAATAATCAGTTAGCGACGCCAGAAGACGGTGTTGAGCTGATGAAGCGTGGGATCGTCTACGCACCCGACTACGCGATCAACGCGGGTGGATTGATCAATATCTATTACGAAGGCCATGAAACTGGCGGCTACGATCAGAAGAAGGCGTTCGCCCATTGTGAGCGCATCGGGAACACCGTTTCTCAGATTCTCGAGCGTTCGAAAGCTGAGAACCTCCCTTCGTTTCTCATCGCCGACAAAATGGCCGAAGAGCGCGTCGAGAAGGCCCGCGTAAAGAAAGCTCAGCGCTAATGACGGCACCGGGCGGCTTTCGTCCGGCTGATCCCTTTGGGGTTCAGAGGAGCCTCGAGCCTTCAGGTAGCCTTCCACAGCAGGCTGAGCGGATTGATCCTGCGTTGCCGATCGCGGAGGACGAACTCCTCATCGAAGTTGAGAGCCTCAACATCGACTCCGCGAGCTTCAAGCAGATCTCCGATGTGTGTGACCGAGATACGGGCCGCATCGAGAAGCACATTCTCGAACTGGTCGCTCGTCGAGGTAAGCAACACAACCCCGTTACTGGCAGTGGAGGGATGCTGATTGGGCGTGTCGCCCAAGTCGGCCCACGGTTTCCGGTCAACGAAAAGCCTGTCCAGGTGGGCGATCGAATCGCGACTCTCGTCTCTCTTTCTTTGACGCCTCTCGTGATTCGCAAAATTCGTAAGGTTCATGCCAGCGTGGACCGGGTCGATGTGGAAGGGCACGCGATTTTGTTCGCTAGCGGAATCTTTTGCCGCCTTCCTACCGATATGCCGGAAACGGTCGCACTAGCGGTTTTAGACGTGGCGGGAGCTCCTGCTCAAACACAGAAGCTCATCGAACCGGGGCAAAGCGTTCTCGTCATCGGTGGTGGCGGAAAATCGGGTGTCCTGTGTCTTTACGAGGCCAAGAAGAAGCCAGGGGTGCGCACCCTCGCGCTCGACTACTCCGCAGAGAGCATAGAAAGACTCAAAGGCCTCGGATTCGCTGATGAAGTCATTCAGGCGGATGCTAGGGATGCGGCCCAGGTCAGGGAGAAGGTGTTGGCGGCCAACGACGGTAAGCCGGTGGATCTGGTGATTAATGTCGCCAATGTCCCGGGAACGGAGATGTCGTCAGTGCTTTGCTGCCGTCCCGGTGGGATCGTCTACTTTTTCAGTATGGCGACTAGCTTTACCCGAGCGACGCTCGGCGCAGAAGGGGGTGGGCGCCGACGTCGACTTGCGCATGGGGAACGGCTATACTCGCGGTCACGCGGAGTTGGCGCTGAATCTCTTGCGAGAGAGCCCAAAGCTCCTCGAATTGTTCACGAAAACTTATCGGTGAGCGACGACCTATGGCGCAGCTACGTTTAGACAGTTCTAAGATCGACCATTGTCGCCAGCTCGCGCGCGAGATCTCAAAACCCGTAGAAGAGCTGATCGACACGCACACGACCATCGCGATCGAGCGTGCAACTCTAAGGCTGATCGGCGTCAATGGTGCCGTCAATCGGGGTGGCCAGGCCTTCCCTGAAGTGAACGCGATCATTGAAGATCTGCAGAGTGAAGGGACGCTCTCAAAAGGCGTACTTTATTGGTTCGTCAATGGGATGATCCAAAAGAAGATGACCGCCGCCGAACTCGGCACGGCAGTCGCGCTTCGCAAGATCAATTTGCTTAAGCTTCCGCGCTCACCGGATGAGCAGGTGAAGAAAGAAGCTCGTCGACTTTGTGACGAAGCTAAGAAGTTCCTGATTCGGCAGCGCGAGCACCGCGATTCACTACGAGCTGAACTGAAGGATCGATTCGACCCAGAGGGCAAGAACGGGCCACTCTTATACGTGATCGTCGCTACGGGAAACATTTACGACGATGTGATTCAGGCTAAGGCGGCGGCTCAGGCGGGGGCGGATGCGATTGCCGTCATTCGCAGCACTGCTCAATCGCTTCTCGATTACGTCCCACACGGAGCGACGACCGTAGGATTTGGCGGAACATACGCCACCCAAGAAAACTTCAGAATCATGCGCGAGGCGCTTGATGCCGAGGGAAAACGGCTCGGTCGCTACATCCGGCTAACAAACTACTGTTCCGGTTTATGTATGACAGAAATCGCAGCACTCGGTGCGATGGAGCGTTTGGATTTTCTCCTCAACGATGCGATGTACGGAATTCTTTTCCGCGACATCAACATGAAGCGCACGCTGATTGATCAGCATTTTTCTCGACTCATTATCGCGCTCTCCCGAATCGTGATTCACACTGGCGAAGACAATTATCTGACGACAGCCGACGCAATCGAAAACGGTCATCAGGTGCTCGCATCTCAGTTTATCAACGAGCGATTTGCCTCGAACGCCCATCTTACCGATGATTTGATGGGTTTAGGCCACGCCCAAGAAATGAATCCCGAGCACCCCAACGTCTTTCTGCTGGAGATCGCGCGAGCGCAGATGACGCGTGAAATTTTTCCGCGGGCGCCGATTAAGTTCATGCCGCCAACCCGTTATAAATGTGGCGATATCTTTTACAGTCACCTGATGGATGCCATGTTCAACTTGGTGGGTGTCGTCACTGGCCAGACGATTCAGCTTCTCGGAATGGCGACCGAGGCGATGCATACTCCTCTGCTTCAGGATCGTTGGATGAGCATCAAGAACGCGGTCTATATCTTTAACGGTGCTAAAGATCTGGGCCGCGATATCGAATATAAGAAGGATGGAATTATCTGTTCTTGGGCCGACAAGGTTCTGGACGACACGGTTCGCCTTCTGGAGTCGATCCGCACGCAGGGGCTATTCCGTGCCATCGAAAAAAAGGCATTCGCCGAAGTGAGTCGCACCGAAACCGGCGGTAAGGGCGCGGACGGCGTGATGAGACGCGATTCCGACTACCTCAACCCATTCTTCGAGATCCTGTGATGGCTGGCGAAACTCGAGTCAATCTCAAGAAGCTTAAGCCCTACGGCGACATCATGGATGACGGCACCATCCAGGTCTGCTTCACGTTACCAGTAGAGCCCTCGCCGGAAGCTCGCGAGGCGGCCATCATGATCGCCCAGAAAATGGGGCTAGATCAGATCAAGCTCGCGACCATGGAGAAAGCCGCTGACGGCTTCGCCCTATTCGTCATCTACGGAAACGTCCGCCATACGATCGATTTTACTCAAATCAAGGTCGTCAAGATTGAGGCGAAGAAACGTTCACGCGAGGAGATCGATCAGATCATCGCGGAAAAGATCGGCCGTAAGCTGGTCGTCGTTGGTGCATGCACGGGCTATGACGCTCACACCGTGGGTATCGACGCGATCTTCAATATGAAGGGCTTTGCGGGTGATTATGGTCTCGAGCGCTATCAATGGCTTGATGCCCATAACTTGGGAGCACAAGTCCTGAATGGCGACCTCCTCGAAAAGGCGATCGCACTTAAAGCGGACGCTGTACTCGTTTCAAAAGTCGTGACCCAGCACAATATTCACGTGAAGGACCTGAAAGATCTCACCCACAAAGCCGATCAAATGGGCCTTCGTGAGAAGATGATCTGGGTGGCCGGTGGTCCTCGAGTGACCCATCCGCTGGCACTTGAGTGTGGGTTTGAAGCTGGATTTGGAGTTGGGACCAAGCCTTCTGACGTTGCGAGCTATATCGTCGAGGAGTTCCTCAAGCGCCAGGGTCAGGGGGACTTAAAGGCCACTGCGGCAGCGCGCCCCAAAGGCGGTAAAGTTCCGGTGAAGATCTCGCCGAAGAAGTCTAAAAAAACGGCGAAGCTTCCTTCCCGTAAGAAAGCGCGATAGACCGAAATGGTGAAGAAAAAGGCCGTCACCACGAAAATCGCTACTTCTCCGATTTCGTCGACTCTCATCGGACGGCTCTCGGAGATCGAGAAGCTGCGGGCGGCCGTCAACTCCTCCCGAAACGTTCTGCTTGAGGGTCCGGTCGGCGTGGGTAAGACCCATCTCGCTCTTTCGGTGATCGGTCAGCTGAAGCGGCCGGTTTTTAGGGTAGACGGTGACGGACGTTATTCCGAGCAGAAGCTGTCCGGCTGGTTTGATCCACCGAGTGTTTTAAAGCATGGATTCAGCGCGAAGACATTTGTCGCGGGTCCACTCGTGGAGGCCATGCGAACCGGAGGCGTTCTTTTCATCAATGAGTTGAATCGACTTCCTGAGGGAGTACAGAACGTACTTTTGCCGGCGATCGACGAGCGCCTAATTGTCGTTCCGCGTTTGGGTGAAATTCGTGCGAAAGACGGATTTCTCGTGATCGCGACTCAGAATCCAAAAGAGTTCGTGGCGACCTCGCACCTCAGTGAGGCCATCCTTGACCGGTTCGAGCTCGTCGTCGTTGATTACCAATCGGAGTCAGAAGAGCGCGAAATCGTCCGCCCGCGCATTCCCGCCGCGATCTCATCTCAGCAGGCAGATCGATTAGTCGCGGCTTCGGTACGGCTCGCTCGTTTGACGAGAGCTCATTCTCGTGTTCGCCGTGGGGCGAGCGTCCGTGCAGCGCAAGCGATCGCGGAACTCGCTTCGGCTCTGATGCAAGACGGCGCCAAATTTGAGTACGCGTTCCGTGTAGCGGTTCAGATGGCGCTTCCAACCCGAATTGAGATTGAACGCGGTTCAGAGGGCGAGATGTCCATGCAGCAAGAGATTCAAGCGCTGCTGGAAGATTGGATTCAGCAAGCGCTTCAGGATTTGCCCGAGGACGCTGTGGCGTCGGGCGCAAAAAAAAAGTCCTAAATCCTGATCTCGCTCCGTTTCAAGCGGAGGCGATCGACCGGGAGAAGAAGTTCAAAAGCATATTTGATGCTGGCTCGAATATGTTAAATCGAGACGCTCCCGTTGTCTTTCTGCCTCCGGAAGCATTCAGTCAGGCGCAAATCTCGCAGAAGACGACGTCATGCTGGATCTTGCCTCGGCTTCCGCTTGGGATGTCGCCACCCGGTACCATGAATTCAAAGGACGTCCTGGTTTGAGTCGCTCGGCGGCGCAGCTGCGCCGAGTTTCTACCGAAGCAATCTTGGATCGCGCAAAGGCGATCGTAGGCTCGGTCGTCCATCCATCAGACGCGCGCACGGCGACCTTGAGGGACGTTCCACCCGATGCGCTCGAGGTGGATCTGGACGTTGAAGAAACTTTGGAGCAATCACCGATCGCCGTGGCCTCCTTACTGAAGCGTTCGGGGCTTCCGCTGCTGCCGGAGGAAGTCTGGATGTCTTTCCGTGCGCCGAGAAGGCATACGGTCATCCTTTCAGTCGATACGAGCCTCTCCATGACGGGTGAGAAGCTCGCGCTGACCGCCGTTGCGTTGGCCGTTGTACTTCTGCAATTCCCGGAGGAACGGATCGGAATTGTCGCTTTTGAGAACGAAGCGCAATTGATCAAGCGCCCGGATGAACGGGTTTCTATTCCGGAATTGATTGAGCGGTTTCTCGATGTGCCTGCTCAGGGCTATACCCATCTCGAAGAAGGAATGCGGGCTTCCTTAAATATGGTCCGCTCGGTCTCTGGAAGCCGCGCGGCACGGCCGGTTTCGGTCGTCCTGCTCACGGATGGCAAATACACGGCGGGGCGCGATCCCGCCTACTTGGCCCCCCGCTTCCCACATCTGATGCTCCTGAAGATGGGGCGTGAGCGGGCGAGTCTAGAACTCTGCAGAGAAATGGCGCGTAAGGGCAATGGGCGACTGCAGGAGGTAGGGAACCTCGAGACCCTCCCGGAAGTCATGTATGGGGTCGTGAAAGATCTTCTACGCGGCCGATCTTTGGAATAAAGTCAGTCCATGCGCGATGATTTCAAGTTGGTTGGTCAGACAGTCTCCATGGAATTCCAGCTCGAACAGAGAGTTGCTGATCGCCTTGCGGCGATGGAAAGCCACATGAAGATCACTCGTTCGGAGCTGATGAATACCGCAATGAAGCGCTTCATCTCTCAGCATAAAGACTTTTTCCCACCCGGTTACGAAGATACGACGCTTCCTCCTCCTTCGGTCGCGCACGCGAAACCCAAGGATCAGTAAGCGGTACTCGATCGTATTTTAGCGAGAGTCGTCTGTGATGTAGATCACAGATGCGCCGACGAGCTTCTCGCGAAGCCTCTTGGAGAGGTCCGCGCTGACTTTTCCGGAAATCCGCAGCGTCCAAACATCACCGGACGATTTCAGCTCCAGGTCGAGGGCGAGAACCTCGTCCACGGGCATTTCGCTTTTCCCCAGATCGAGCTTCAAGAGCGCCTGTTGCACGGATGCCGGAATGGCGTCTTCGGGCAAGGTGAGCTCAACGCTCGCCTCCTTTTTGAAGTGATCTAACTGGTCTTCGGTGAGGCTGAAAGAGAGCTTCTTGGCTGAAGCATCAAGTAGTTCTTGGCCCGAGCGGCTCGAGGATTTGATCGGAAGCCGGAAGAGGAGCTGCGTCCGGGCTAGCTCGGAGCGTTCGGTGATGACGGTGTCATTCTTTCCAGACTCGGCGATGCTCGTCTTGGAGAGGCTAGGGCTGACTGGGCTGCATTGAACGAGGAAGAGGATAGATGCGCCCGCAAACAACCAGGACGCGAAAGCAAAATAGCGGGAGCGGAGGGCTGAGTGCATATGAAATCCTCTCTAGGTAAACGTTATTCGCTCCCGCGCGAGCGCGGGGGTATCTGAGAGGATTCAAGACGCGAGCCAGAGTTATCCCGGGATAAAGGTAAGATTTCCCCCGCGAATACGTCGGGTTGCAGTCGCTCACGTGCAGAGCTCGTTCAAAGATTGATAAATAAGCTGTCGATATTTTAGACAGTCCAGAAGGCCTGAAGCAGGGAGGGGCCTGATCCAGGAGTTCGGCCAAATCAACGACTCGAACCTTATCCTGGAGATCCTTCGTCTTCACGCCGTCAGACATCATCGTCATGCAGAACGGACAGCTCGACGCGATGATGCCGGCTTTGGTCTCCAGAGCCTGTTCCGTTCGAGCGATGTTGATGCTCTTGCCGATTTTTTCTTCCATCCACATTCTGCCGCCGCCGGCGCCGCAGCACATGCTTTGTTCATGATGGGATTTCATTTCCACGAGTCGCGCCGACGGCAACGATTGCAAGATCGAGCGGGGTTGATCGTAGATTCCGTTCCAGCGTCCCAGGTAGCAGCTATCGTGGAAGGTGACGGTTTCATCCACCGCTTTGGTAGGCTTGAGTTTGCCTTCGGTGATCAGCTGAGCAAGGAATTGAGAGTGGTGGAAGACTTCGTAGGCTCCACCGAGATCCTTATATTCATTCTTGATCGTATTGAAGCAGTGCGGGCACGCAGTCACCACTCGCTTCACTTGGTAACGATTGAGGGTCTCTACGTTAGCTTGAGCGAGCGTTTGGTAAAGGTACTCGTTGCCGATCCGGCGGGCCGGGTCTCCCGTGCACTGCTCTTCATTCCCGAGGATCGCAAATCGAACGCCGGCCTTCTTGAGAAGGCTCACGAACGCTTTGATCACTTTCTTGTTTCGATCGTCGAACGATCCGGCGCAACCGACCCAGAGCAAGACGTCGAAATCGGAATTTTCAGCGGCGGTCTGGACGCCTAGGCCCTCGGCCCAATTCGCGCGATCTGATGCCGCGAACGCCCAGGGCGAAGCATTGGTTTCCATATTCTTGAAGACCGTTTGAACTTCGGCGGGAAAGCGAGACTCCATCATCACCAGATTGCGGCGAGCTTCGTAAATCTTATCGGTGTGTTCGATGAAGACCGGGCATGCGACTTCACAGGCGCGACAGCTCGTACATGCCCAGATCACATCGTCAGTGACATTCTGATCGATGAGCGGGGTGACTTCGTCAAACTTACCTGCGAGGACCGCCGCCTGGTTGCGATAGAGATTGTCTTTGAGATCGAGGATGAGATTTTTTGGGGAGAGAGGCTTCTGCGTGTTGTGGGCGGGGCAGACCTCCTGGCAGCGACCGCATTCCGTGCAGGATGCATAGTCGAGCGCGTCCTTCCAGGAGAGGTCGGAGACTTTGGCGGCCCCATATTGCGTGATCGACTCATTCGTGAAGTCGATCGAGGTCATCGCTTTCTCGCGATGGACGTTTTTGAGAAATGTGTTTGGGCCCGCGGCGAGGACATGAAGATGTTTCGACCCGGGGATGTAGACGCCGAAACCCATCACCAGCAGCATATGAATCCACTTAAAGACCGTACCGAGCACGGCAGAAGCTTCGGGATTGATTCCGGTCAGGGTGATGAGGGCGCCGATCCAGTTAGAGATCGGCAGAGCGCGCGCATGGGCGGTATCTCCGCCGGCGATCATGAAACCATGCATGAGGAAGATCGAAATCATCAGCGAAGCGGTGAAGACGAGGACCATGTCCGCGTCCTTTGACTGACCGAGGTAAGCCGGGCGGACGATATACCGACGGTAGGCCGCATGCAGAACGCCGACGAGCACGAGCAGGGTGAAAACATCGTGAAGAACGAGGAACGGCGAATACAACGGTCCGAGCAGCCATTCCCAGGTGAAACCCTGGTAAAGGGTCGAGCCGAACTGCTCGAGCGTACCGACCGTGATGATGAGGAATCCCCAGAAAATCATCGCATGAGCGATGCCGATACTTCTCTTCTGGAACACCGCCTTTTGGCCGAGCACGTTCGCGAGAACGGCGTTAATCCGCTTTCCGATTTCTTCCGTGGGCCGGTTGGCGGGACGAAGCTTCCCTTGATGGGCGCGCATCGTACGAATGAGGGTCCGGAACCGATAGCCGGCAAAACCAAAGGCGGCGGCGGCCACCAACAAGAAGGCGAAGGTCTGCCAGGTCATCGGAGAGATTCTCTTTTCAGTGTTCTTTGAGCTTAACGAGCTCTTGTTTCAGGAGCGGAACTACCTGGAACAGGTCACCCACGATGCCGTAATCCGCGACTTGAAAGATCGGGGCTTCCGCATCGTTATTGATCGCGACGATCACCTTTGATGAACGCATGCCAGCCAAGTGCTGAATCGCTCCACTGATCCCACACGCGATATAAAGCGCAGGAGACACGACTTTGCCGGTCTGTCCGACTTGGTCACGGTGAGGGCGGTAGCCAGCGTCGACCGCTGCACGAGAAGCACCGACGGCAGCGCCAATCGAGTCGGCGAGTTCTTCGATGATCTTGAAGTTCTCAGCACTCTTCAGCGAGCGGCCTCCGGATACGACGATCGGGGCTTCAGTTACGTCAGGTCGTCCGGAGTTCGACTTGGCGATATCTGTGACTTTTGTTTTCAGATTTCCAAGAGATGCTGACGCGCTAACAATCTCGGCCGTCTTTGCGGCGTCCATTTTGGGGGCGCCCAGGGAGTTGGGGCGAACGGTCGCCATTTTAGGGCCCGCTCCGAGAAACTCAACTTCGACCATCGCCTTGCCAGCGTAGACAGGCCGCTTCACGGTGATCCCGTTGCCCGCAAACGTCAGTGAAGTGCAGTCGCTCGCAAGACCCGTATCCAAGCGGACCGCGAGGCGTGGCATGAAGTCACGTCCGGTAGGGGAGTGAGCAGCAAGCACGACGTCAGGCGATTGCGCTTTCAAGAACGGAGCAAGTGCGGCCACGTAGGATTCCGAAGTGTAGAACTTGAGCGCGGGATCCTGGATGGTGTGAACCTTCGAAGCGCCATAAGCGCCGAGTTCTTTGGCTGCTTCGGCAACGGAGTCGCCGAGAATGACGGCGTGAGTTTCGTTTCCTGCAGCAGCCGAAGCGGAGAGCAGCTCGAAAGTGCTCTTCTTCAGTTTTCCGTCGCGATGCTCGGCAATAATGAAAACTTTCGCCATGACTTAGACCACCTTCGCTTCTTCGTGGAGGAGACGGGCAAGCTCTTTGGCCTGGGTGGCCGGATCGCCCGGAATTTTTTTACCCGCTTGTTTAGGGGGTGGGAGCTGGAAATTTTTGAAACGGATCTTCTGCTCGGTCTCGGCGACGCCGAGGTCAGCGAGCTTCACCGACTTCACTTCTTTTTTCTTGGCCTTCATGATGTTCGGCAGGCTTGCGTACCTCGGCTCATTCAAGCCCTTTTGAGCTGCGATTAGGCAAGGCATGGGCAACTCAATCGATTCGAACGCGCCACCTTCGATTTCACGTTTCACTTTGACTGAACCCGCGCCGTACTCGGCATTGAGGACGACCGTTACGCAGGGGAGACCGAGGTGTTCGGCGATCAGCTGACTGACTTGGGATGCGCCATCGTCGATGGCCTCTTTGCCAGTGAAGAGAATATCCAGATTCCCTTCCTTCTTGATCGCGGCAGCGAGGGCTTTGGCGGTGAGGAAGGTGTCTGCGGTTTCAGGAACCTCCACGTGGACGCCATTGTCGGCACCCATCGCCAGAGCCGTACGGATCGCTTCCACGACGCGAACGGGGCCGGCGGACATGACGGTTACAGTACTCCCTGGATTTTTTTCGCGAAGGCGAAGCGCCTCTTCAACGGCGAGTTCATCGTAAGGGGAGACGATCCATTTGATCCCAGCGGTGTCGATTCCGCTGTTGTCGCCATTGAGTTTGATCTTGGTTTCCGTGTCCGGAACTTGCTTGAGACACACGAAGATATTCATGGCGATCTTCTATCAATCTGAGCAGCCAAGAACAACTAGATGCATCGAGTTATTTCAGAAGATCCTGAAGGTAAGCGTCGATTCCTAAAACGGTTCCTTGCGGAGGGTAATGCGCGCGATTTTTGTGAAGCCAAAGCGCAACATCCAGAGCACCCCGAGCAAATAC